>JANMEE010000038.1:0-2776 GCA_031376645.1 Dolichospermum sp. OTE_75_concoct_329_sub
TTTCAGATCAAAGGACTTGCGTTCGTCAGTTCCAACCCCAATGGTCCTGCCTGCCGAGTCCCAAAACGAATCAGTTGGTAACGACAGGATTGAATTTTGGTCATCAATCACGTATCCCATCTTTCCAACAGACGTGGGCATGGGATCAGATTTTGCGTTCGGAACGGTCAAGCTTAAAGATTACCTCAGAACAACGTACTCAGACTTATGTAAATGCAATCAAATCAGGGCATAAATTCATCTTAGATTTATCACACGCTGGTGCTGGTAAATCTCACACAGTGGGGGAATTTATGCCAGAACAGTTTGGAGTCAATATGCTCTTCTACCTTAGCAATGAACATCGTAACCCCACTGTCGCAACTATTGAAAACTGGACTGATTTACCAGTCCGTCACGATGGACTAGTAGCAGATGCTAATAAGCTTACGCCATTAGGCAACCCACAGGTACACTGGCCACAATTAGGGGAAAAAACCAACGTTGAGGGAACTTGTCCGCTGACACATTTATTTAATGCTCTCGCAGATAAAGGATATAAAAAAGAAACATCCGCAGAAGCCAGTCTTAATCCCATCTGCAACGGTTGTAAACTTAGAGCTAATTGTGCGGGTCGAGATGCTGCTGGTAATGCCCTGCCAAGAGTCAATGGTTCTACGTTTCGACGTGATAGAAGGGAGGCACTAGCATCTAAACGAATTCGTGCCAATATCAACTCCCTACCTCAAGCTAAAGATATGATTGAGATGAAAGCAGGTGGTTTTGTTGATGAAGCTTCCAGACAAATACAACCTGTGGAATTCATCAGGGTTAGTTCTAAGGATTTTGATTCTTCAATGATGGAGGTGCAAACGCTATTACCCGGAGTTTATGACAAAATCAAAGGTTTAATTTCACCATTGCGGGGACTGCTGACTGGAAACATCCCCCGTGTTCAGGAGACTTATCATGGATACAATGATGAATTAATCCGGGATTTATTAGGGGAAATTCCCACAGATATACCGGAAATTATTGCTGAACTGGAAACTATTGCTCCAGATATTGAGGAATTGGTACAACAAGCTGATAGTATTACGTTAGATGGGGTTGATAAGAGCGATCGCGAATCTATCAACAGAAAAACCTTGAAATTAATTCGTAGTCACCTCAATAAACAAGCTGCTCAGGAAACTTACAGGAATATTGATAATTTACCTGTGAGATGGTTAATTCCCCTGCTAGAAATCATTGGAGACATTAAACCAGGAGCGTTACGGGTTAAGAACAAACATTTAATTATTGCTACTAAAAACACCCGTCATGTTGATGTTCTCAAAGCTTTTGAGTTTGTTTTCTTGATGGATGCTACTGCTACCCGTGACAATATGGCTATGCAATTGGGGATTAATCCAGAGGAAATATTGGTGATATCGGAAATCCCCCCAGATTATACTAATCTGACTATTCACCAAATTACGGGTTTTGGCTTGCTGAATAAAGACCGTAGTGAACCGTTAAAAGAAAGAGTTACAGCACTACGAAAGGAATTAGATTTACGTCATGATGGCAATATTGCTTACATAGACCACTTGGCACATAAAAATAAGGGTGATGGATATTGGTTTGTTGATAATCGCGGTAGTAATGCTTATGAAAATAAGCAAGCTATTTGTAGTTTTGGTACTCCTTATCAAGATATTGGAGCGTCGGAGCAAGCTTATATAACTTTAACGGGAGATAGAAGTGTTGGTAAGGAGGATGAAGCTTTTCAAGAGGTAATTAATTATTTAGTTCAGACTGAGGTTGTGCAGTGTGTAGGTAGAACTAGAGCTAATCGCAGGACGGAGCGGGTAACTTATTATGTGGTTAGTGACAAAGATTTATCCTATTTAGCGGACTATTATCCTAATGCTAGGTTTATTAAGTCTGATGCTGTTGATATTTGTCCAGATGCAGGGACGGAAATCCAGCAGACACGCAAGGGGATATTAACGGCATTCAAGCAATTGGTGGCAGAAGGGGTGACAGATTGGCAGAAGGTTCGTCAGGGGGTATTAGCTAAAGCTGCTGGTATTTCTCAATCATGGCTCAGTCAAGTTGCTCAGAAGTATTTCGGGGGGTGGAATAGCTTTAAAAAATTATTACTACTCCTATATAACTCTCTATATAGGGTTAATAATAATTCTTTGGAGGTTTTGACTAAGGAGGAGCAGTGGTTTATTGATGAGTATTTACCTCTGCTTAAGTATGGCTGTGAAGGTGGTGGTGAATCGGCGGAAATGATCATTGAAGACGTGATTACATTTAGTGAACATCTTGGCTGGCAAGGGTTTTCTAGGGCTGTGAATGCAGCGACGATAGAAATTAAAGCCTTTTTAATTGCTTGTTTGATATCTGTGCTGCCGCAGGAGATTCATGATGAGATTAAGCGGTACTTGGTTTTGCACTTAGCTAAAGTAGAACCTGAATATTAAGGTTGCACTTAAAAAAGCTGATTTTTTATAGTTGGATTAAAGCAATACCATATTGCGATGTAGCTTGCTGCTCTTTTTTAGGAGTGGGAGCAATTTCTTTTTGTTAAGAAAAAGTACATTGCCGCATAATGGACTTTTATAAGTGATTGAAATAGCATATTAATTTAATTTTTGTAGCGACTGTCTTGATTGTCAAGTGATAATCCAGACAGTCGCTACAATAAATTTTGTTTTACGTAAAGGGAAAGGTAGAGCCATCATTATTAATTTCTTCCAAAATCCCTTGTTCATTAAGTTTAAAATCTATATCTGCACGACTT
>JANMEE010000040.1:0-4254 GCA_031376645.1 Dolichospermum sp. OTE_75_concoct_329_sub
CGCCCCGGTTATCAGTTTTCCGGTAAACGGCAGCGAATATTTCATCAGCAGTCTGAATCCGGAGCCTCTGCAGCTCAGTTGCCATGTAACCTCCGATGTAAAAACGGTATACTGGTACATCAACGACAAATTCTATCAAAAAGCCCGAGCCAACGAAAAGCTATTCTTCACCCCCGAGCAAGGCAGGATCAAGATCTCCTGCACGGATGACAAGGGAAGGAACACGGATAGTTGGGTGTTTGTGAAGATGGTGGAGTATTGAAATGAGAGTTAACTTTGGATTAGATTTATTTTTTGGGGAGTAAGTTAAATGAATAAGATGCTCTCTATACTAAAACCGCAGATGGTTCGCCAAAGATTAACTTAGTTAGCTTAATTTTAATATAGAGAGCTGCCTTATACAATTCGAAAAAAAATAACGTTTGTCTGATCACAAATTTAATTCGGAGGGATTCCCCCTTTACCAAACTACCGTTTACCCACAAGTATTTCTTGGGATAAAGCCCAACCCTGATACATTTGATAAAACTTGACAATCCCTTTCTGCAGTGTTATGACACCCGGTGGACGCTGACTCTTGTATCCGCTCCAACTTCCCAATCTCGCAATTATCCAGGTGGCCCACCTAAGTTGTCCCTGTTTGTAAGGGTTTTTGAGTTTCTCTAACTTTCCCTCGAGTTTTGTATTTAATACATTTAAGAATTCTTGTTCGGGTATATCAAATCCAATGTTTACGTCTTCTTCTGTTTGACTTGAATAAGCCAAGTGTAGTTGCATGACTATTAGAGTTGCTGATAATCCAAGGGCAATAAGCTTTTTTATTGAATCTGCCTTTTCCAATTGGGTTTTTTCTATTTCCAATCCTTCTGTTTTTAATAACCGATGTATTTGCTCTATATTCCATCTGGCTTTATACCATAATACTATTTGCATGGCCTGCTGGTCTGTTGTGACCGGATGGGTTGTATAAAGTAACCAGTGAATTTTTGTTTTTGAACTCGTTTGTTCCGACACCTCTACAACATTGACCGTTATTGATTTTGGCAATGTTTTATCATTGCAGCTATCAGGTCGCAATATGCTCACATACTCATATTTTACACTTAGTTTAGCTTGCCTTGATTTACTCTTTTTTCTAATATCACCTTCTATTTCTAATTCAAAATCAAATTTAATTGTCGCATTTGACAAGTATGTGTGCAACTTCATCTTTGAAGAAATATTTCTATTAGCTTTTGAACGAATAACATAGTGGGTATTGTCAGTTCGCGGCTTGGCAAGCACATCGTATATGTCAGCTTCGCGATCTGCCACGAAGGTTATGCTATCGGCACCTGTTATGTTCTTTAAGGTATCATCAATAGCTTTTATCCATTTATATGATTCTTTATCTTCTATCTTAGAATCCTTATAATGGCGCTCATTTTTCAATAGGTTATCTTCCGAACGATTCCAAATATCAATAGACGAAAAACCAATTGGAAATAAACTGTGGGCATCTAAAATTAATGAACTATGAAGTTTAAATCCCATCGTTGACTTACTGGATAAACCAAACCCATTGTTGAGTTCTACTCTGCCTTTATGAGAGTCCAAATTAAAATCAACAGTATCATTGATGGCTAATAAATGTCTCGCCTTACTGTTATTATTACATTTTATAAAAGTCTTTTCTTTAATCAAATCCTCGCTAAATTTAGTATTCTCAAACAATCTATAATATGCTTTCTGCTCTTCAAAATTATTTGCAACCTTACTAATGGTGGATTTGCGACTGCTAATAAAATTATCTAAGAATTGTGTTGAACGCCTATCAATTCTTGGGTCGTTAAAGGTACAGGTAAAGTCTGGTAATGAATTCATTTTTTCTATCATATATCCCAAAGCTACCCTTTGGGAATTAAAACCAATTCCCAGATTAAACAAAACTTGTGGGTAAACGGTAGTTATCAAAGGGGGCAGGGGGATTCTAGAGATTTTTTGCCTTTTAATCTTCCCAATTCAGGATAAAAGTTTCAATTTCCATAACCACATTGGATAGATTGAATTTGATATCTAAATCATCAACTCGAATAAATTTCAAACCCATTTCTTCAAGAATCTTTTGTCTTTAAGTATCCTTTATGAATGCTTCTTCTGACTCATGACTACATCCATCTACTTCAATCACCAAGGAAAGCTTGTGGCAATAAAAATCTACTATGTAATTTCCTAGTGGTTTTTGACAGTTGAATTTATTTCCAAGCATCTTTCCAGCCTTGATTTCATTCCAAAGCAATGCTTCAGACAGGGTGGAATTCTTAAGTAAATACCTTGAGAATTCTTTGAGTGATTTTTGATAATCCAAAAAATACATACGGTAAATAAAGGCGAGACACTGTTTAATTTACTATTAACGATTGGAATAAATTATTCCGGATTTTTATTAGAATCCCCCTGCCCCCTTAGCAAGTAATGGTGCTAACTTAAGTGCATTATTTGTATTTACTATACTTGCCCTGCTTCGTTTTTCTCCCATATTTTCGATAAGGTTTACGCTTTTGCAACACCTGTTTCAATATCAATTGCCTCATTTCTTCTACGACCAGAGGACCATCGGTTATATACTCTTCCCTTTTTGTCAATAAGAATACTCTGATTATGCGTGTAGTATTGATAAATGAAATCTTCTTTGGGGGAAAAAGGCAAGTCTTTAATGCTTGCGTATATAACTTTACGAATCAGGTTGTAGGTAGCTAGCGAAGTGGCTAATTCCTTTAAGGCCATCTCAGGTGTTTTAGAGCGAAGCACATTAATGTCCATTATTGTTTTAACTTCTCTGATTCCTATTTCTATATCCCATCTATTCAAATACAAGAGCTGAATATCATCTTTGCTTATGTTTTTATCCAAGATGAATGAAAATAACACGTAATTTTCTCCGTCAGGGCTTTTGCACTCAATTCTACGAAGTGTAATTTTTCCGGCTTTTTCATTGATATCGAGCCATTTTGATCGGTTTTTGGGAGTGCTAATTCTGATGATTTCGTCACCTTCACCTAGTTTTTCAACCAATTCATAGCTCCTTTCCCTTTTTGCAGGAACAACTAAATTAATATCAAGTCGTTGGCATTTTGACAATATCTCAAAACAACTATACAAGTCGTCAAGCAGCAGTAATGATTTTGGCGGTATCCTATCTAGCATTTCATAAAATGAAGAAAGCTCGCTCTTATGTCGGTTGGTCAATTTGTAGTCGTACACTTGACCTGTACCTCTTTCAATAATTACTTCTAATAATCCTTGGGGATAACCTTCGCTTGAAACATCGTTGTGTAGTACTTCATAATCTTGCCTAATGTGTTTTGTGTCTTGCATTTGGATGTATGTGCCATCACCAATAAACACTTTGTAGCCATTCCAATGGCTATAGTTATTCTGAGCCTTTTCTATTCGACTTTTTTTAAACAACTCATCAACCAATTTCATCGGTACTCTTTCGCGTGCTTTACTATAAGCCGCTGTATTTAGTGAAATATTTTTTTCTAAACTCTTAGGAATATGTGAAGCATACTTCCTAGGTCTACCTGCAGGTTTGGTCAAAGTTAAACTGTCAATATCCTTCTGAGCTTGAATATTATGTTCGAGTTCCTTTATGGCTTGGCTTTTATGTTTTTGGTGAATACCATAGTAAAGATCTACCGAATTTTTCAGTGTTTTATCCTGCTGTATAGCTGTTAAAACCATTGTCAGTAAAGTATTACTTACTGTAAAAATCCTGTCTCGTGATTTGACAATTTGCTTTTTGGCTGAGAAAATCGACGCAGGGAACTCCTCTTCAAGTAATCCAATGATGTTTCCCATCTTACATTCCTGGACTTTGCAGCTGATAGCTAATGATCTATTTGATTTCATTATCTTGTAATTAGGTTTTACAAAGATAATTAAATTTTTAAGTTAGCACCATTACCTTTGATAAGGGGGAATCCCTCCGAAAGAATTTTACGATGAGAGAAACATTACTCATGTTTGTCCGTTTTAGTGCGTTCAATTCAGAAAAATTAGAGTGAGTTAGTGAAAATCAATACAGACATTTTGCAAATCTAAATGAGCAGACACCTTAGGAAATAATTTATTCCCGGAATTAGGCAAATGAAAATTTCAAAAATACTCAAAGCTATTTCGCAGGGATTCCCCCTTTTTTTCAAAGGGGGCCAGGGGGCATAGCCGTCAGGTTAAGGGATTAATATCATAGTTATCAACTGTTTACGGTTG
>JANMEE010000067.1:0-12659 GCA_031376645.1 Dolichospermum sp. OTE_75_concoct_329_sub
TTAACGAAGCTACCAGAAAATGGACAATGGCAATAAGAGACTGGGGAATTATACTTAGCCAGTTTACCATTATATTTGGGGATAGATTAAAAATAAATTAAACCTCCGATTTTCTATTTACACACTTAGAGGGATAGTGTCTTTATTTCATTAGTGCTTCCATTTAAATTTGAAACTGAATGGACTTTAGCAACCTGATCCACCAACTCAACGAATGATGTATCACTTTTAATCAAATAATCTTCATCAAGGATTTTATATGTTGTATCGTTTATTGATTTGTAATAAACGCTGGTATTGAAATTTTTGGTTTCATCTGACACAGGGATACGTTGAATTTTGAATTTACAAATCCGCCCAGTAATGGAGGAGTTATAAAATCGAAACACAAAAATTCCTGTGTGGTTAATTTGAATTTTCTTATCTTTAATCTTATTGCATTTATACTCCATATATTTTGATGAGCCTTCATATTCCAGAATTTCAACTTCTTTTAATTCCTTGCCTTTTTCTTCTTCAAAATTGAAAATGAGCTCATCTCCTTCTGCCAATCCGCATAAATATTTTTCTTCAGACATTGCTGATATTTTCACCGAGGTCTCTTGGATATCTATAATATTTTGTGCAAGTGTATCTGCTGTTAAGAGTATAAATAATATACTTAGCATTTTGCTGATAATTTTCATAAGAGTAATTAGTTTAATAGTTAAAATAAGAAAAACGTAATCTATATTTAGTTGGGTTTAAATCAATGTCGACCAAAAACCGAATAATTAGTTTCTATGAAAGGGGATATTAATTCCGGTAAATCTATGTGATTATAGATCGAATCACAAAAAAATGATTACAATTTATTATTTTGAATCATTTTTGTCCGACTGAAATTATAAATTGATTGAATCATGATCCTGAAAGGATCAAACATTGAGTAGCCCCCAGTGGAGATCCGAAGGATCGAAACTGGGGGTAAAATGGAGTCAAGTCAACGATTACCAACCCTGAAAGGGTTGAACAAAAATGCCCGGTAGTAGATTGGATACGAAGTCTTAACGTAATGTTCGACTCCTTCGGAGTCGGGAATTATTCGTCATTCAAATTCACTCCCCCGATTTCGATCCTGCGGATCATTATCTCGGGCTATTCAATGTTCGACTCCTTGCGGAGTCAGTAAAATCAATAGTTTTGCCGTGGAATTTTTTGCTCTTATAAAATGATTGAAAATTTAGTTGGATAACAATGATTTTGAATCTATGTGTAGAAATACTTTCCCATTGATTTTTGTGATAAAAGCAACTTAGCTTTTGTGTTTAAGATACTGGTTGTTAGTTGTGTAAGTCTGTGACTGGGATGTTGAATTATCATTCCCCAATCACACCACAAATACCACATCACCATTAACCTTTTCTAAACTCACAGACTCAATACTATTCACCCTTTCTGCAGTGTAATCACGGCTCACTTTGAGATAATTGTTGGTAAAACCCTCCATTTTGCCTTCTTCTTCGCGGCTTTCCCAAAGCACTTCGCGCTTGCTGCCAATATTTTCTTCGTAGAAGAAGCGTTTCTTTTTTTCAGAAATCAACCGCAAAACTTTGGTTCGGTCATTTCGAACAGCCATCGGAACTACATCCGGAATTCTCACAGCAGTGGTATCAGCCCTTTCGCTGTAAGTGAATACATGCAAATAGGAGATGGGCAAATCCAGAATAAAATCCCTGGTTTGTTGGAATAATTCGTCCGTTTCGCCGGGAAATCCTGTAATAACATCTACGCCAATACAACAATCGGGTATCAACGATTTAATTCTTTCTATTCTCTCGCGGTAAAGATCCGTGCGGTAGCGCCGGCGCATTGCCCTGAGAATTTCGTCGCTTCCACTTTGCAGCGGAATGTGAAAGTGGGGCATAAAATGATTGGATTGGGCCACAAAGTCAATTACTTCATTGCTAAGCAAATTGGGCTCAATAGAAGAAATACGATAACGCGAAATGCCATCGAGTTGATCCAATTGCCTGACCAAATCCAGAAACGTCTCGCCATTGGGTGTACCGAAGTCACCGATATTGACACCTGTAAGCACTATTTCTTTGGCTCCGGAGGCAATGGCTTTTTGGGCCTCGAGCAAAGTCTCGGCGATGGTTGCGCTCCGGCTTCGGCCGCGGGCGAGGGGAATGGTACAAAAGGCGCAGAAATAATTACACCCATCCTGTACCTTCAAAAAGGTTCTGGTCCGATCGCCTGATGAATAGGAGGGAACAAAGGTCTTTACATCCTTGATTTCGCTTGTGTTGATAATGGGCTGGCCACCCGCAGGGGCTTGTTCAACATGACTCACCAGGTTAAATTTCTCACCAGCGCCCAAAACCAGATTGACTCCCGGAATGGCTGCAATCTCAGATGGCTTGAGCTGGGCATAACATCCTACCACTGCCACGAAAACGTTGGGGTTCGAACGGACCATCCGGCTCACTATGTTTCTGCACTTTTTGTCGGCCTGATCTGTTACGCTGCACGTGTTGATGACAAGCACATCGGGATTTTCTTCCATTTCCACACGGGCATAACCAGCCTCAGTAAACTGGCGGGCAAGGGTAGAGGTCTCAGAAAAATTGAGTTTACATCCAAGGGTATGAAAGGAAACCTTTTTGTATTGGTTCATGCGGGCGCAAATATTGGGATGTAAATAATTTGATTGGTGGGTAGAGACGTTGCATGCAACGTCTCTACCCACCAATCAAATGCAACGTCTGTACAGCCCCATCAAATGCAACGTCTGTACAGCCCCATCAATTGCAACGTCTGTACAGCCCCATCAATTGCAACGTCTGTACAGCCCAATCAAATGCAACGTCTGTACAGCCCCATCAATTGCAACGTCTGTAAGGGCGCGGTTATCCCATGGTCAATACCCCACCCACCAGTCCAAAATCAGAAAACCCCGGCCGAAGCCAGGGTTTTCAAATATTATATTGCGTATTATTATTTACCTACTACAAGCTTACCAGTCTTAATGGCCATGCCATTGATCACACGGTAAGAATACAGACCAGTAGCCAATTTGCTTACGTCATAATTCACTTTGTATTCAACACCGGCATCTACTACACCGAGGTCGAACCCGGTGATTTTAGCGCCGGCCATATCAAATACTTCAATAGTGGTATTTGCACTTTGAACTGGGATGAAAGTGAATACAGCTTTGTCAATTGCAGGGTTTGGAGATAAGCTTAGTACGATCTCTTTGTTTGATGCAATCAACGAAACTGCAGGAACAACAGGTGAATTCACCACATCGCCCGGAGCGAAAGATATGTTTTGAACACAAGTGCTGGCATTACCAGAACAATCTACAGCAGTCCACTGGCGAACTACTGAGTACTGAGGACAGCAATCGAGTTCGAATGCAAGGTCGCCAGCTCCAGAAATAGTTCCCTGGTTGTTGCCATAAGGAGTGTTGTTCACCTGGAAGAATCCGCTGTAGCTGAACCATCCGCCGAAGCCATTGTCAACACCATTGTAGTTGTTGGCGCCATTGCCCATCTGGAATCCAAAATAATGGTTAGAAGGTGCATGGTTCAGGTTCAAGGTCGAACCGGCATAAGCTCCGAATCCATTTAATTCAGCACCAGGTCCAGCCTGAAGAATGAAGTAAGTCCAATCGATGTGATTGATGGCTTCACCACCGCAATCACCTTTAAATCCAGTCTGGAATGCCTGAGTACTCCATTGGTTCCAATTCATTCCTCCATTGAACCACAAATCAATATTCCAACCATTGGCAGGATTCAATACGTTGTGCATTGTAGCAGTAATGTGAGCAGTACCATTTGGATACTGAACAAGATTGCCATTTTCAACAGTATAGTATTTATGTGTATTGGGTAAACCAAACATTACCATCGCCCAGTCATAAGAATATGAACATGGATTGTTGGCAGGACGAACAGGGGTCAATAAGTTGCAGTCTGCAATTGATCCCGCAGCAGGCTGATCGCCGATGAAGAATTCTTCGTAGTCTACAAAAATGTTCTCATCGCAATTGTCTTCTGCGGTTACGATTGCTGGTGCAGGAAGTGCATCAGTACAAGATAATACGAGGTCATTTGGACAACCAATCAAAGTTGGCTCTGTGGTGTCTTCAACGTAAATGTAATATCCGGTAGTTGATGAGTTCTCGCAGTCGTCAGTAGCAGTATAAGATACATACAAGGTCTGGTGACCACAGTTGTCCTCATCCACAGGAATAATTTCTACAGTAACTACTGCATTGCCGCAATTGTCGGTAGCTGTGGCATTCACAGGAGCCGGAATGTCATCTGAACATTCTACTGTGACATCGCTGAGATCCTGATCGAATTGTGGAGCTACATCGTCGTACACATAGTATGTTGCAGAAGCTTCGCTGATATTTCCACAAGCGTCAGTAGCAGTCCAGTTTCTGGTTAAAGAATATGAATTGTTACAGTAGTAATCATATACATCTTCAAAAGTAACGTCTACTTCACTGCACAAGTCATAAGTTACTGGCTCGTCGATTATGAAGTTGTCTTCGCAAGAGTATATTCCACCTAGTGGTACGTAAATGAAATCCGGTGCTTCATTGTCGGCAACTGTGATGTACTGAACATAACTTGCTACATTACCGCAATTGTCTTCGGCAGTCCATGTGCGCACAATTACATAGTTAGCAGGGCAATTACCTTCTTCGATCTCGTCAGTATAAGATACTTCAACTTCCAGGTCACAAACGTCAGAGGCAGTTACTACAGCTACGTCGATTAAATCGCTGCAATTGTATGACATATCCTCAGGCAGTGCATCAAAGGTTGGTGCTGTAGTATCTACAATAGTAATGGTACGGCTTACTACAGTTGTATTGTTACAATCATCGGTTGCTGACCATGATTCTGAAATTATTGTGGTACATCCATCTTCAGACACAGCTATGGAAGACATTCCTTCGATAACCAATTCCTGGTCGCAATTGTCTGTGAATTCCGGACTATAAGATTCGTAGTCATCGCCACATTCAATGGTAAGATCAGCTACCGGATTAACAGCCTGAGGTGCTGTAACATCTATCAATGTAATAATTTGAGTAAATGTGGTTGTGTTTCCGCATCCATCGCTTACGTAATATGTGCGAATGTATTTGCCCGCACATGATCCCGAAACACTTTCGTCTGAGTAATCGATGTCTACTTCATTGCAATTGTCAGTGGCAGTAATATACACTCCACCGAATTCATCGCAAGGAATGGTGATTTCGACTTCTCCTTCTACTTCTGGAGCAATTGTATCTTCAATTACAATAAATTGCATGAATGCTGAAGAATTTTCGCATTCATCTGTGGCAGTCCATACTCTGGTAAAGCCATAAGAACATCCCTGCGACCATGAGTTGATGTCTTCATGTGTGTATGATACAATGCCACAATTGTCAGTAGCTGAAGGTTGAATGAGTTCAACATCTTCATTGCATTCGTAATTGAAATTGATCTGGTTATTGGTACCGAAATCCGGTGCAGTGTAATCAGAGATGTGGTACAAAGTAGAAACAACAGTTGCATTTCCGCAATTGTCAACCGCTCTCCATACATAGATGATATCATAATTCTGAGGACATGATCCTGGAATTGTTTCCTGACCGGAAATGATTTCCACATTGTCGTCGCAATTGTCAGATGCTGTTGGAGCAGCAGGTGCGACAAAGTCATCTTCGCATGAGAACCACATATCTTCAGATACATTAGAGAAGGTAGGATTGGTAGTATCTGTTACAGTAATTACTGTAGTAGCTTCAGATACGTTTTCACAATAGTCCATTGCTATCCAATGCCAGATGATCTGATAAGAACATTCATCAATTACCACAATTTCCTGTGATGCTTCGAGAATTTCTACTTCCATGCCGCAGGCGTCATAGATGAGAATATCAGGAATAGAAGTTGGAGCTTCATTGCATTCCACAGTTTGATCGGCAGGATTCATAATAACCGGACCATGTGTATCCTGAATAGAAATGTATTGCTGAACAATGGTGCTATTTCCACATTCATCTTTTACAAGATAAGTGCGGATGATTGTGCCGAGACAGCCGCCCGAATTGAGCATATCAGTATAAGTAATGGTTATCTCACCGCAATTGTCAGTGGCAGTAATTCCAATATAAGAATCAACTAAATCGCACTCAAGGTGCACAGATACTTCGTAAGGATCAACCACAGGAGCTTCGGTATCTGATACAGTTACTTCCTGAACCACTTCAGTAGAATTTCCACAATTGTCAGTGGCAATCCAGGTATGGATATAGGCATAACCGCACATCATATCGGCAATTGCCAATACATACTCAATATTCAATTCATCGTCGCAATTGTCTGAGAATTGAGGAGCTTCAAGTGCCGGAACTTCACCATTGCAATCAATGTTTAAATTCTCCGGGGCCCAAAGAACTACTGGTGGCGTGTAATCTCCTACATGTATAATCTGAGTGAAAGTTGTGGAGTTTCCGCAATCGTCAGTAGCTGTGATGGTGCGCTGGATGTCATATCCGCAATCAGAAGAATTGATTACTTCTTCTGAAGGTAAATATGTCAACTCATTATCGCAATTGTCACCAAATAGAATTTCCAACACAGGAATATCCTGGTTGCATTCAATCCACAATTCAGATGGACTTGCTTCAACCACATAAGGGGCTGTATTGTCGCCTACAACAATAGTTTGCGAAGCAGAAGTTTCATTGCCACATGCGTCTGTAGCAGTCCATGTGCGGGTGATATTGTAATAGCAACCGTCTTGCACTCCGCTTTCAGAGTAAATTACTTCAATGTTCTCATCGCAATTGTCTGTTGCATTTACTTCTGCTATGGCTGGCAATTCGCCGCATTCAGCACTTACATTAGCAGGTACTCCTATCAGCACAGGGCTTTGTGTATCCTGTACAGTTATATTTTGGTTTGCTGTAACAGAATTTCCACAATTGTCAGTGGCAGTCCACGACTTGTGTATTAAATATCCGCATGGCTCAAGCAATGCAATAGATGAAGATGGTACAATGGTTAGTTCAGTGTCACAATCGTCAGAGAAAATTGGTTCTGAAATTACCACGTCATCTTCACATTGAACACTGATATCAGCAGGTGAGTATTCAACTGTTGGATTCTCATTGTCAGAAATGTTGATTACAGTTGTTGCAGTGCTTGTATTACCACATAAGTCTGTGGCTGTCCATGTTCTGGTTACCTGAAAATCGCATACGTTGTTGTTACCACCGTCACCACAAAGAAGGTCACCGCTGTTGGTGGTTCCTTCATGGAAGCTAAGGTTGATGTCTTCCATAGCGCTGAGAAGCACATTGGGCGAATATGCGTTGCTGCAACCACCGATTACATCATTGGCAATCTGGATGACAGAACTTGCGCTCATACCGGCAAATGTTCCGTTGGCAAATAATAAATCACCAAGGAATCCTGCAGATGCTCCGAAGTTTGGATCATAGCCATCAAAACCTACATTGAGTGTTGCGGCTACCAATTGATCAGCAAAGTTGTTGTCGGTATTACCAGCAGTTGGATTTACTGTAACTCCTGCAGGCAGTGCGGCAGATCCGCCACCCGATGGAATGAAGTCTTCAATGGCTTGAGCTGAAGTGAACAGATACGATCCTGTAGCACATCCTATTGTCAATCCTGTTGGAAATGCTCCATCAAAATTGGCATCTCTATAAGATCCGGGACCGCTGTTGGAAGGTGAACCCCATCCGCCTTTAGAATAAGTAGTGTACTGACAATTGTCGTCGTCGTCGTCGTCGTTGTTGTTATTGGAGTCCTCAAAGGTTATTTCTATTGTTCCGCCACAGTTGTCAGTAGCTGTAGCCTGACCAAATCCAATTGCTTCTCCGCAATTGGCTGAGCTTTGAGGCACATAGGTAAATACCGGAGCGATATTGTCGTTTACAGTAATGATCTGGTCGCATGATGCGCTGTTTCCACAGGCATCAGTAGCAGTATAAGTGCGTGTGATAGTGTAATGGTTGACACATTCGTAACCTGAAATTACTTCATTGACTGTAACCGTTACATCAGAACAATTGTCTGTTGCTTCCACATCAGAAGTGTTCGAAGCGGGAACATCATCGGCACAAATAACTGCAATATTTGCAGGACAGGTAATTGTGGGTGGAGTGGTATCCGTATAATGAATAGTTCTGTTAACAGAACTTGCATTACCACAATCATCCATTGCTGAATAGGTCTGGAAAACTACTTCTCCGCAATCTTCTATACCAATACCGGAAATTGCAGACAACTCAAGTTCAGCATCACATGCATCATTCCATATAAGGTTGAATTCTGGTGTATCATCTCCACATTCTACGGTTATTTCTTCTGATTGAATGTTGGCTGTAGGAGCAGTAGTGTCTACAATGTAAATGGTTCGGCTTACAGAACCCACGTTGCCACAATCGTCTTTGGCTGAATAAACTTCGCTGATAATTTGTGTGCAACCATCGAATCCAATGGCGGATATCGCACTCAACTCAAGTTCCAAATCACAATTGTCTGTCCAGTTTGGATCGAAACCTGGGATTTCGTCACCACATTCTACAGTGATTTGTGTATCATCGAGATCAGCAACAGGTGTTGTAGTATCTGTAACTGTAATCATCTGCGAAGCTAAAGCTTCATTGCCACAGTAGTCAACTACATACCAATTGCGAATAAAGTAATATCCACAGTTGAGATAAACAGGCTGAGATTCTGTATAAATCACTTCAAGATCAGAAGCGCAATTGTCTTCGACAGTAACCTCAGCAGGAGCAGGAATGTTATCGCACTCTACAGTGGCATTTGCAGGAACACCAATAAGAATTGGATCTTCTGTATCGCTGATGGTAATTAACTGCTCTGAATAGGCAGAGTTTCCACAATTGTCATAAGCAGTCCATGTGCGAAGAATTTGTACAGGACAGATATCACTCAATGGAGTTTCGTCGTAAACAATATAAGCATTGTCATCACAATTGTCTGTAACGGTTACAGAAGCCACAGATGGAATATCACCACATTGTCCTTCGAAATTCTGGGGAACATTGTGAAGCACTGGTGCTTCATCGTCAATTACAGTAATGATCTGCGATGCAACGGTTTCATTTCCACATTCATCTATCGCGGTCCATGTTCTTGTAATGGTGTAAGGACAACCAAAGGTTTCTTCGCTGGTAAATTGAAGCAATGGATCAGAGCAATTATCAGTTGCAAATACTACTTCGGATACTCCTGGAATGTTATCGCAAGATGCCGTAGTATTTTCGGGTACATTGTGAATTGCCGGAGGCGTATTGTCTGATACTGTTATGGTTTGAGATAAGCTTGTGCTGTTCTCACAATCATCAGTAGCGGTCCATGTCCGAATAATGTAGTACGTACATGCATCACCTGGTTCAATGGTTTCTGTATATACAATAACCACAGAATTGTCACAAATATCAGTAGCGAATACTGAAGTAGACACTCCTGGAATTTGTCCGCATTCTGCGGTAAGGTCGGCGGGCACATTGTGCAAAACCGGCTCGGTAGTATCTACGTAATGAATAGTTCTGTTGACAGAGCTAGCGTTACCACAATCATCTGTAGCTGAATAGGTTTGGAAAACTACTTCACCGCAACCTTCGATTGCGATACCAGAAATTGCAGATAACTCAAGTTCAGCATCACATGCATCTGTCCATATAATATTGAAAGGAGGTGTTTCATCGCCGCATTCTACGGTAATTTCTTCCGATTGAAGATTGGCTGTTGGAGCAGTTGTATCCACAATATGAATGATACGTTCAACTGAACCAATGTTGCCACAATCGTCTTCGGCGTAGTAAACTTCGCTTACCACTTTATTGCAGCCATCAAAACCAATGGCAGAAATTGCACTCAATTCTAAATCCTGGTCGCAGTTGTCAGTCCAATTGATTACCATTGACTCATAAGATTCTCCGCATTCGATAGTGATTTCGACGTTTTCTACGTCGGCCGTTGGCGCTTGTGTATCAACTACAGTAATCATCTGCGTGGCAGAGGCTTCATTACCGCAATCGTCTTTCACTGTCCATGTGCGCAAGAAATAATATCCGCAATTCAAATAAACCGGATTCGATTCTGTGAAGGTAAATTCAAGCTCAGTATCGCAATTGTCTTCTGCTGTTACATTGGCCACTGCAGGAATATTGTCGCATTCTGCAATTGCATCATCGGGAACACCAATTAATGAGGGTGGGGTAGTGTCAAGCACGTAGATTAGTGCGTTCACTACAGCACTGTTGTCGCAATCATCGGTTGCAGTCCAACTGTTGTGAATGATTTTAATACAATCAACAATTTCGTTGTAAGTAGAAAATTCGATCGTTAAATCCTGGTCACACAAGTCGTAGAATACAGGATCATTTACAGGAAGATCTTCATCGCACTCTATGTATTGAGTTGGTGGGCCAGAGGATATAACCGGAGCTAATTCATCCGTTACAGTTATAATTTGAGATTGTGAAACGGAATTTTCACAATCATCAGTGGCTGTCCATGTGCGTATAATTTTATAAGTGCAGGCATCGATAATTTCGGTATTTTCTTCGAATTCTACAGTCACACTGTTGTCACAGATATCGGTTGCAAATACAGAAGTTGGAACTCCCGGAATTTGACTGCAATCTGCATTTGTGTCAGCAGGTATATTGTGCAACACTGGATTGGTGGTATCCACATAATGGATGGTTCGATTGATAGAGGTATTGTTTCCGCAATCATCCATAGCTGAATAGGTTTGGAAAACTACTTCTCCGCAACCTTCTATTGCGATACCGGAAATTGCAGACAATTCGAGTTCTGCATCGCATGCATCAGTCCAGATAGGGTTGAAGGCTGGTGTATCGTCTCCACATTCCACTGTAATTTCTTCTGATTGGAGATTGGAAGAGGGTGCTGTGGTATCCACTATTGTAATGGAGCGACTTACTGAACCAATATTACCGCAATCATCTTTCGCATAATATACTTCACTGATGATCTGATTACAACCCACTATTCCAATTGTGGATATTGCGCCTAATTCTAAATCCATATCGCAATTGTCTGTCCATTTTGGTTCAAAACCAGGGATGGCATCACCACACTCAACAGTAATTTCTGAAATCTCCAGATCCGAAACAGGAGCTGTAGTGTCCTGAACGGTGATGGTTTGAGAAAGTTGAGTTGAATTACCACAGGCATCAATAACGACCCATGTTCTCGTAGCCACATAATTTCCTGCACAGGCACCTGCCTCAATAACATCTTCATAGCTGAAGATGGGCTCAAGGGTACAATTGTCTGTAAAAGTGGGGTTGGAGAATACGACTGCTTCCGAGCATTCTATGGTTTGATTGGGACCAACGCCAATTATCCCCGGGGCGGTTTCGTCAATTACGTCTACTACATAAATGCACTTGCTCGAACAGCCATTCTTTGTTACGGTAAGTTCCAGCGTATAGGATCCGCATGTCAGGGGAGCATCTACTAGAACTGAAGCCTGATTGGATGCGCCAATGATTTGTGCACTGCCTGAAATAATAGCCCAATCATAAGAATCCATACCAGCCGGGGCTACATATAAATTGCCAATGGAACCAGGGCAAACAATTTCCAATCCTGATATATTGCAAACGGGAATATCAAAGGTGGTGACAATTGCCGATGTACTTTTTGAGCAATTATTGGCATCGTTTACAGTAATTGTATAGTTACCGGCCGGAAGATTATGGAAAACACCAGTTCCATTGTTCACAGGGCCATAAGAAGAACCTGTAATAGTATAAGTATAGCCTGGTGTTCCGCCGCTGGACGTAGCTGTGACCGTTCCATTTGAGTCTCCATTGCAAGATTCATTGGTAGAAGAAACACTCAACTCTAAAGCCGTGGGTTGGGTAATGGAAATTGTTGTTGAAACTGATATACAATTATTAGAGTCTTTTACTTTAAGAATGTATGGGCCACCTGCGGTAACCACAAAAGTATTGGAAGGCTGGAAGGCACCATTATCAATGCTGTATGAGAATGGACCTACACCACCGTTTGCTGTTACTGTAATCGTAGAATTTCCACCATTACAGAGAATAGGGGTTGCGGAAGCTGAAGCAAAGAAACCAATACTAAAATCCAATTGAATTGGTTCGACTAAATCCTCAAGGTTAGCAGTAATTGCTGCTGAAGCTTTTGATTTAATAAATACAGTCTTAATGTTAAGACCAGCGCAAACATCATTTATAGAAGCACCGATAAATGCATCAAGATCCACAGCACCTTCAACAAAAGCATTATTAATGTATGTCAGATTTCCGAAAGCTCCATACGGAACCGAAGTGTTGGCAGAACTGGTAAAAGCAAATCCCGTGTTCGGAGCCGGTGTTATCTGAACATAATCATAAACACCAGGGGCAGTCTGCGTCCAACTATAATAAACGATATTCGCAACAGAACCACCATTGGTATACAGGGCTACCGCATCAGAATTTGAGCAGATTATCTAAATATTGATTGTCCCATCCAGCAGACAGCCTGGCTCTTCGTATACTTAATTTGGAATTTTTTTTATTCGTTCTAATAAAATTAAGCGCCATTTTTCTAATAATA
>JANMEE010000070.1:0-10531 GCA_031376645.1 Dolichospermum sp. OTE_75_concoct_329_sub
CAGGGCTACCGCATGATTAACAACTGAATATCAGCAACATATTAACTGAGTTGATTAAACTATTGTTTAGTTTTTTTTTATTTGGCCATAAAAAAACGGTATGAATATCGAAGCTCATTTTTCAAAACTCACTGATCCACGAGATCTAAGTAAAATCCAACATTTATTAACTGACATTATCGGTTTATCACTTATAGCCTGCATAGCAGGTTGTGAGAGTTATGATGACATAGAATATTTTGGCAAAACAAAAGAAGCATGGTTGCGTGGTTATTTAAAATTGCCCAATGGTATTCCATCGCACGATACTATTGAACGTGTATACGAATCCCTTAATCCACACGAATTTCATGCTTGCTTTAATTCATGGGTGCAGGAAACCTTCTGTATAAGCGATGAAGTTTTTTTGCACATAGATGGTAAAAGCAATAGGCGAAGTGGAGATAGCTATTCAGGTAAAAAAATGTTGCATAGTGTAAGTGTTTTTGCAGGGAAAAATAAATTAAGCTTAGCGCAATTTAAGGTGGATGAAAAGAGCAATGAAATTACAGCAATAGTGCCTTTACTTAAAACTATTGACATAAGAGATCAAACTATTACAATTGATGCTATGGGATGTCAAAAAGAAATAGCTCATTATATTATAGAAAAAAAGGCAAACTACATTTTAGCGGTGAAAGACAATCATAAAAATTTGCATGAACAAATTAAATCAGCCTTTGATACAACGGCCATTGCAGATACAAGTACTACTTTAGAAAAAGGGCATGGACGTATAGAAGAAAGAACTTGCAAAGTAATAACGGATTTACGATTTGTAGAAGAGAGCGTCAATTGGACAAGCCTAAATGCTATCATTTGTATTACTAGCCAACGAACTATAGGAGACAAAAAAAGTACAGATACCCGTTATTTTATCGGCAATCAAGAAAAAAAAGCTTCCTGGTTTTTAGAAGCTATACGGAGTCACTGGGGTATTGAAAACAGTTTACACTGGGTGTTAGATGTTGTTTTTAAAGAAGATTATTGTAGAAAACGAAAAGAAAATGCGGCGGAAAATTTTAATATTATTAGAAAAATGGCGCTTAATTTTATTAGAACGAATAAAAAAAATTCCAAATTAAGTATACGAAGAGCCAGGCTGTCTGCTGGATGGGACAATCAATATTTAGATAATCTGCTCAAATTCTGATGCGGTAGCCCTGAATTATTTGGGATGTTTTATTGAACACAAAGTCACAAAGGATATGTTTCTTGAGAGGAAGTTTTTTGTCTTTGAAACAAGGTAATGTTCGGGCTTCATGGTTTGCAACCAGACCGTCAACTGGCGCTGGCTTAGCGGACTTGTTCCCACCGAACGGTGTGGTAACGAAGCCAGTGCCTACAACTTGCCCTGGTTTTTAAACAGGCCTCACAGACTTTGTCTCAAGAAGCTCTCTCAATATTTTATAGCCTTAAGCCCATCGGCATCTACCCCATCCAACTCATTCACTTTTGAGCTAAAAATAAACAGCCCCAGAAAAGTCAAGGCTCCATTTATAACCAACAGTTCAACTCCGAATTGATATCCACCCAAAAAATATCCGCTGAATGTATTGAGCGCATAGGTAAGAGCAGGTGCTATCAGACAAATTACCGGAGTGGCCATATCGTTTACTCCTCTTTTGGTTAATATTCCAAAAGCAAATAATCCGAGGAGAGGACCGTAAGTATAGCCGGCAATATCCAGAAGAATATTTACCACTGATTTGTTGTCGAGTAATTTGAACAAAAACACAAAGAGCAGAAACAATACAGCAAAGGACAGGTGAACGATCATTCTGGTTTCTTTTTTCTTTTTATCTGAATCCTTCTTGTTTCGGTCCATTCCGAGCAAGTCTAAGCAGAAGGAAGAAGTGAGTGCTGTGATGGCGCCATCTGCTGAAGGGAAAAGTGCAGAGATCAATCCTACCACAAAAATTACGGAGACAAATCCCGGCAAATGATTCATGGCCACAGTAGGGAAGATGTCATCTCCTTTGAGATCCAGTCCTTTTGAAATAGCAAACAGGTAAAGCAATCCTCCCAGAAGAAGAAACAAAAAATTCACGAGCACAAGGGTGAAGCTGAAAGTCACCATATTCTTTTGCGAATCGCCGAGCGTTTTTACACTGATATTTTTTTGCATCATTTCCTGGTCGAGGCCAGTCATAGAAATGGTAATAAATGCGCCACCTATAATTTGTTTGAGGAAATATCCTTTTTGCATCGGATCGGTATTGAAAATCTGTGTATAACCTCCGGCGGAGAGTTGAGACATCGCAGAAGAAAGTGAAAGTCCAAGGTTAGACATGATATAATACACGCAAACTACAAGAGCCAGAAGCATAAAAAATGTTTGCAGGGTATCGGTCCATACAATTGTCTTTACACCACCTTTAAAAGTATAGAGTAATATCATGAGCAGAATGGCTACAGCAGTAACCCAGAAAGGCACATTCATCTCTTCCAGTATAAAAGATTGAAGCACATTGATTACAAGATACAATCTCAGTGTCGCACCAAGTGTGCGTGAGACGATGAACAACAATGAGCCTGTTTTATAAGAATACATTCCAAATCTTCCGAGAAGATAATTGTAGATAGAGGTCAGGCCCAGCCGATAATACAAAGGTAAAAGGATAAAGGCCACCGCAAAATACCCGATAAAATATCCGATCACAACCTGAAAATAATTGAAATGTGCTGAGCCCACTGTGCCGGGCACTGATATAAATGTGATGCCGGAAAGCGAAGTGCCCACCATACCAAATGCCACCAGATACCAGGATGCATTTTTATTGGCTGCGAAAAAAGTCTGGTTGTTGGCATTGCGGCTGGTGTAGTAAGAAACCAGCAAGAGCAGGCCGAAGTACAGCAGCAAGATGATGAGTATAAATTCTTTGGTCATTGTATGGGTCTATTGAACAAAGAAAACAGAACTATTCAATGGGATGAAGACGTGCCGGGAAGTTTCTCAACAATTTTAATCACAGTACCCAAGACCACCTTTAAGGCTATTCAGGTGAAGGCTTTCAATTCGATTTTTATTGGTGGAAATCACCAGTGAAATGGACACACTCAATTGGTCACAATCCCTTTACATATCCTGAAATAACTTCTGTCCATACTTTATAACCCTCATAACTCAGATGGAGTCCATCATAAGTCAATACACTTTGAAGCACTTTTTTGTCCGACTCAAAATTAGAATACATATCAATGAAGGTAGCACCCTTTTGCGCGCATTGTGTGCGCAGAAAAGCGTTGAGTTCATTGATATATTGAAGGATCATTTCATTCGGAAGATTATCAACCACGTGATAATCTGTGGGTAAATTACTTTGAATAAAAAGTTGTGTTTGGGTGCATTCCTTTTTGATATAATCAATGATAGCTGAGTAATTGCTTTTCGTTTTTTCGAAAGGAACCAATTTCAGAATATCATTAATGCCAATCATTAAAAATATTTTTTTGGGTTGGAGTCTTTTGGCATGCTTCAATCTGTCGAGCACACCAGAAGTAAAGTCGCCGCTGATGCCCATATTGGCGATAGTGGAGTCGTTATAAAAATGTTTGAGGTCGTAACCCTCAGTAATACTGTCACCAATAAATAAGGTGCTGGTATGCAATGGATATTTGATTTTTTTATAAGATCTCACGCGTTTGTGCCAGAGTGAAAGTTTGTAATATTCCTGTTCTGTATTCCATGAATAGCTCTGTGTTTTGCAGCCTTCTGTCATCAATCCAACCGATACCAGTATAGCAGCTCCCCATTTTTTAATTGTTTCTACAAATGAACTCATATTGGCAAAGATGAAGATTCTTTTAAAACTTTCGATATTTGTACATAATTATTAATAAAAAAATGGAAAGGAAAAATTACGCTGGCGGTTCACCCTGGGAGTCAAAAGTGGGCTA
The DNA here is from genome assembly GCA_031376645.1 of Dolichospermum sp. OTE_75_concoct_329_sub. Classification (GTDB taxonomy): domain Bacteria; phylum Cyanobacteriota; class Cyanobacteriia; order Cyanobacteriales; family Nostocaceae; genus Dolichospermum. The sequence continues at coordinate 3,940 of JANMEE010000070.1, forward strand.
TTCAAGGGCAGTTAGAGTAGGTAATCTCATTGAAGTTGCCGGAACAACTGCAACCATTGATGGTCAGATACAATATCCTGGCGATGCCGAAGCTCAGACCAGAGTAATATTTCAGATCATCGATAAAGCGCTTAACGCTCTGGGTTCCGGAATGGACGATGTAATCAGAACCAGAATTTTTGTAACCAACATCGATGCATGGGAAAAAGTCGGCAAAGTACACGGTGAGTTTTTTGGAAAAATTCTTCCCGCCACAACAATGGTTGAGGTGAGTAGATTGATACATCATGATTTGGTGGTGGAGATAGAGGCGACGGCCATTGTGGGTTGAGTAGTGAAATCAGAGAGCATAGAAGATTTAAACAGGCTTTGCGTCAGGAACTGCTAGGTTCTTTTTAATTCTATAAAATTATCTTCATGCTGCGTGATGATATTTTGAATTGTATTCTAAAATAGAATAACATTTCTGAAAAGGAGAGGTTTGGATTTGTAGATTTGGCCGATGAATAACCAAATTTAATGAAGCCAATTTTCGGATCTGAAAATATTGGAGTAATATTAAGAGTAGTGGTAATTTATAATTCACCGAAACGAAATTCTCAGTGATAAACAGGATTTATGAAAACAGAAGATTCGGGCCGGGTTGTTCAAATTGAACTGAGCAAAATAATGATTAGAAACGCAAGTGTAAAATGATGCAACTCAAAAAGGAACTTATAGATCAAATCCGGTTTATTATAGCTTCGGCTAAAGACAAAGCCATGCGCAGCGTTGATACAGAGAGAGTTTTAATGTATTGGCAAATTGGGAGGGTAATTTTGGAAGAAGAGCAATGCGGAAGGGAGCGTGCTGGTTATGGAGAATTTTTAATAAAATCTTTGGCTAATATCTTTGAACATCAATTTGGTAGTACTTTTTCTTACCGACAATTGAACCTTTTCCGACAGTTTTACAGAACTTTTCCAATTGTGAACGCACTGCGTTCACAATTTAGTTGGACCCATTACCGAGCCCTTATACGTATTGATAATGAGGATAAAGGGGAATTTTACATAACAGAAGCCATTAAAAGCAATTGGACGGCCAGACAGATAGAACGTCAGGTGAATAGTCAATTATTTGAGCGGCTTTTATTGACCAATGACATTCAATCCATTTTGGCTGTTGCAAGAGAGGAAAGACAACCAGCGGATGCAAGAGAAATTATCAAAGATCCAATGGTTTTGGAGTTTTTAGGGCTCAAAAGAGAAAGTGTTTATTACGAAAAGGATTTAGAAACTGCATTGATTAATCATTTACATGATTTTATTTTAGAATTGGGTAATGGCTTTGCATTCGTTGCAAGACAGAAAAGAATTCATCTTGAAGGAGATGAGTTTTTTATTGATCTTGTGTTTTACAATCGTTTGTTACAATGCTTTGTTTTAATAGAAATAAAAACAGACAAACTTACACTTCAGGATATTGGACAATTGCAGATGTACGTGAATTATTATGACCGTTGCGAAAAGCAGGAACATGAAAATTCAACCATTGGGATTTTGCTGTGCGCTGATAAAAATGATTCGGTGGTGAAAATAACTTTGCCAGAAAATAATAAAACCATAATAGCCACTAAGTACCAATTGTATTTACCCAACGAGCAACAATTGATTGATGAAATAAAGAAAGAAATAGGAAAATGGAATAAGGAGGGAATTAGGTCGAAGATTTAGGCGACAATGTTCTAATTGTGGTTAATTTAAATTGTCCGAAGAAAAATGCGTTGATTAAATGTAAATTAGCCGAAAGATGGTATAAGATACAAGCTTTAAAGATGCCCTTGTTTTTGATCTCTAATGTTGCACTTTTGCCTCCACAAAACCCCCAAGGTTGAATATCCCCTCAAAACTCATAGAACATGCAGTCGATCAGATTGCCAGTTTGCCCGGCATTGGCCGGAAGACGGCGCTACGCCTTGTGCTGGATTTGCTCAAAAGAAAGCCGGAAGAAGTTGAGCGTTTCGCCAATTCTCTGTTGGAAATGCGCGGTGGAATTCACTTCTGCAAAACCTGCAACAACCTCTCCGACGACGACCAGTGCAGTATTTGCAGCAGCCCCTTCCGCGATGCATCCACCATCTGTGTGGTGGCCGACATCCGCGATGTGATGGCCATCGAATCAACTGGTCAGTTCCAGGGCAAGTACCATGTTCTTGGAGGAATCATTTCGCCCATGGATGGCATCGGGCCTTCTGATTTGTTTATAGATGCGCTTGTGGAAAGGGTAAAAACCGGCGAAGTAAAAGAACTCATTCTGGCTCTGAGTGCCACCATGGAAGGGGAAACTACTTGCTTTTATCTTTTCAGGAAACTAAGTGATTATCAGTTGCGCATCACCTCAATTGCACGTGGAGTGGCCGTTGGAGGCGAGCTGGAATACACCGACGAAATCACCCTGGGCCGAAGTATTGTGCTGCGCACACCCTACGAATCCTCGCTCAAGCGCTGAGTGCTGCATAATTTTATCAGACCAACCCGCGTTTCCTATTAATTTCACGCCCTGCCGATGGCTTGCCAAAGTGGGATGTCCGGTTTAATGAGCTATTACAGCGCAAGTTAAAGTTTGAAGATCAGCATCATCATAGTCAATTACAATGTCCGGTACTTTCTGGAGCAATGCCTGTTGTCTGTAGAAAAGGCCGTCCGACATCTCGATGCCGAGGTTTTTGTAGTAGACAACAACTCTGTAGACGGCTCGGTGGAAATGGTCAGCACACGATTTACATGGGTGAAAGTCATCGCCAACAAAGAGAACACCGGATTTTCAAAAGCTAACAACCAGGCAATGCATGTTGCCAATGGCGAATACTTTCTTTTATTAAACCCTGACACTTTAGTAGAAGAAGATACTTTTCAGAAAGTCATTCAGTTTATGGACGAACATCCGGATGCCGGAGGACTTGGCGTAAAAATGGTCGATGGAAAAGGAAATTTTCTACCCGAATCCAAACGCGGACTCACAACACCTGAAGTGGCCTTCTACAAAATTTTTGGAATTTCGAAATTATTTCCCCGCTCAGCCCGATTCAACAAATATTATCTGGGCAACCTGAGCAACGACGAAGTAAATGAAGTAGATATTTTATCCGGCGCATTTATGCTCATGCGCAAAAAAGCACTTGATAAAGTGGGGCTGCTCGACGAGGCCTTTTTTATGTATGGAGAAGACATCGATCTTTCTTGGCGCATTATTCAGGGAGGATGGAAAAATTATTATTTTCCACTCACCCGCATCATACATTACAAAGGAGAAAGCACCAAGAAAGGAAGTCTCAACTATGTCTTTGTATTTTACAATGCCATGGTAATTTTTGCCAAAAAACATTTCTCCGAAAAGAACGCAAGGCTTTTTTCTTTCTTCATCAATATGGCCATTTGGCTTCGGGCGGCTGTGGCTATTGTGAGCAGATTTTTCAAGACCATATTTTTACCCTTATTGGATGTGACAACCATTCTTGCCGGATTGTTTTTGGTGAAAAATCAATACGCCATTTATCAGAATAAAATTTATGACGACCAATTGGTCACTTATGCCTTTGGAAGTTATGTCCTCATCTGGTGCGTCAATACTTGGTTCGCCGGTGGTTACGATAAACCCATCAAACCACTAAAAATAATCAGACCTGTAGTTATAGGATCTGCATTCATACTTATTGCTTATTCATTGCTTCCGGAGTCCATGCGTTTTTCGCGTGCGATGATTTTATTCGGAAACGGGGTAGCTTTGGTATCCATGTTTCTCATCAGAGTAGCATACAACATAATAGCAAATGGCAGAAGTGGATTGGAAAAAACTTCAGGAAGAAGATTTGCGCTTGTCGGTTCAAACGAAGAAATCAACAGAGTAAAAACCATATTGGTACAGACCAATTATGAAGTAGGTTTTATGGTGCAGGTTTCTCCTTCACTCACCATCAATCCCGGCGATGTAGGCCACATGCACCAGCTCGATGAAATCGTAAGAGTACACAACATCGACCAGGTAGTTTTTTGCGCGCGCGATGTAAGTTCGAGCGACATCATCAGCACCATGAGTGCCATTGAAGAAAAAAATGTAGAGTTCAAAATTGCGCCACCAGAAAGTTTGTACATCATTGGTTCCAACAGTATCGAAACCACCGGCGATGTATTTATGCTCGATGTCAATTCCGTTTCACTTACCAGAAACAAAAGAGCCAAGCGACTTTTTGATGTGGCCATGTCTTTACTTTTTTTGCCATTGTTGCCCGTACTTATTTTTCTGGTAAAAAAACCAGCCGGTCTTTTCGCCAATATATTTTCTGTTTTTACTGGGAAAAAATCATGGGTTGGATATTGTGCCGAAGTCCATTCTTCTCAGGAGATAAAGCTGGCATCGGCCAAATTGCCCAAATTAAAATCGGGCGTACTCAATCCGCTATCCGTTTATCCGGCCAGTGCGCGCACTGCTGAGAATATCCAGAAGCTCAATGTAGTTTATGCAAAAGACTATCGTTTTTCCAATGATTTGTCGATTGTTTGGAATGGGCGAAAGGACCTGGGGAATTGAGGGTTGATTCAAATAAGTGCTTTTCCTTCATAATTCCTCGCGCAGATAATGTGAGTCGAGTAAAAATATTACAATGAACATGTTGCACCAGGTGAGGAGAACCTTTCTTTTGTAAAAAACACAAATTTTAGTAAATTTGAAGCATGAAAATAGCAATTCAATATTTAAGCGATATTCAGGGCAATACGCATGCTGTGCAAATGCCTTTATCTGAATGGGAAAAGGTACTGGGTAAAATTAAGAAGTATGAACAAACGCTTAAGATAAAGTCTGAATTACAAGAAGCTTTTGATCAGGTTTCGAAAATGAAAAAAACTAAGGCACAAAAACAGTCATTTAAAGATTTTTTGAATGAATTTTAGGATAATTCCTACGGAAAAATTTAAAACGAAAGCCAAAAAATTAATACGAAAGTTCCCCTCTCTTAGAAAGGAGCTTTTGGAGTTAAATGAGCTTTTGGAGAAATCTCCGAACACTGGAAAGCCTTTGGGGAATAATGTTTATAAAATACGTATTGCTATTAAAAGCAAGGGTAAAGGAAAGAGCGGTGGAGGAAGAATAATAACCTATTTAATTACCGAAGATAAGGAAGTCTATTTGTTGCTTATTTATGATAAGTCTGATTTTGAAACCATCGATGATAAAACGCTTGAGCTTTTGGTTGAACGCATTAACATCGATAAAAGCGGCCATTAAAGACATTGAATTATAGAAAGCTTCGGACCGCCCGCCTTTCAGCAATTCGCGGTTCTTCAATATTAAGAATCTTAATTGCACGCGAGCTTTACTTAACTCAAAACTATTGATGTCTCCGTTCCAATAATTTAGCTACCCATCAATTAATACTATGACTTGGGACGCATTGTATGCACGGCATTGGTTGACTTACTGAAAATCTACCTGCTATCTTCATACTGCAAATTTCTCAATTCATAGGATTTATCACGCCACCGAGTACCGCCGAGAATATCCAGAAGCTCAATGTAGTTTATGCAAAAGACTATCGTTTTTCCAATGATTTGTCGATCGTTTGGAATGGAAGGAAGGACTTGGGGAGTTGAATCGGCTTCTTATGGCTATCACTGAATGCTGAAAAAAAGGAGTGCAACTATTGGCATTTTGATCAACCACCTGACTTGATCACCCTCTTTGACAACACCTCACCATTGCTCATCCTTGCCCTTACAATATAAGCCCCTGTCGGCAATTCACTGAGATCGAAACGATGGATAAGTTGCCAAACCTTTTTGCGCTGAACCACCTGCCCCATGGCATCGATGATTTCAATTTCAGCAGCGCGATCGGGCAATTGCAAATTCAAGACCTCATCGAATGGATTCGGCCACGCATAAATTTCTGCTTTTGCCGGAGGCCATTCACCTATATCAAGGGTATTGTCAATGACCACTACACAACTGTCATAGACTGGATCACCGCAGTTGTCGAGTTTGAGAACCCAGGCGCGTGAATTACTGTTGTTGTAATAATAACCACAGACAATCAGACCGCTATCGGGCGTGGCTGCAATGTCCCAAAAGGCTTGGTTATCATTGATCGTATCACCGAGTGATGGAACATGGCGGTAACTTCGAGACCATTCAGGTTCGCCATCAGCGCTCCATTTTTGGATATATGCTATTTCGTTCGCAGGGCCAATAATTCTTGATCCACAAGCCACATAACCTCCATCTATTGTCTTAGTCGCAGAATAATCAAAATAATTATATAAAGAATCGGAGGTTGAGGTTGTCCATAATGAGTCCATTAAGACTGCATCGAATAACATCAGATTAGGACCTCTGAGATAATTAGACCCAATTGACATTTTTGAAGTGGAATAGGATATCATAAAAGTATCTCCTTCTAATGGCATAACCCAAGGCAGCCATTCGTCTAAATCATTGCCCCAGGTAAATACATTCATCAAATCACCTTGATCATTAAACTTGGCAATAAAAGGATCCCAATCATAGAGTCGTGCGCCCGAAACCAAAAAACCACCTGATTCCAATGGATGAATTCC
>JANMEE010000072.1:0-19357 GCA_031376645.1 Dolichospermum sp. OTE_75_concoct_329_sub
TCAAATGCTTTCGGAAAATTGTTTGATATGATTGTGGTAACATTTTTTGCTTCGGGGGCTTCTTTGCCTCTATTTTTTTACCCCCTTATTTTCTCAAATTATTGCCACATCTTATCTTCAACCGCCTTGTCACCCGTTAAGGTCATTTTGATAAATTAAAATCTACAGGAGTTGATAAATTCCTAGATGAATATTTAAAACAAGCAAATAGCTATTCTGATCAAACAATGAAAAACCTGGAAAATCTATTTAACAATACTATTGATATAATTTACCAAATATTAGGAGATAAAGCTTTTGTTCCACCAAAACAAGATCGTGATAAAAACACTCCTTTAAAAATAGTGTATGATTCGATGGTGCAAGTATTTGCTAGAAAAATTCACTTTAAGGATGAATTATTAAAATATAAGGAAGTAATCAAACGTGAGATGTATTCTGATGAAAAAATGTTATATGTAGCAGAAGAAAATGATCGTTTCCTTTTTGAAGGTAGGTATACTACCAGAAAAGGTTTAGAAGCACGAATTAGATATTTTGATAATTTTCTACAAAAGTACATTAAATAAACTTTGGTAGAAATTATGAATATAGAATCATTAGAAAGATTTAAAAAAGAACTCAATCAAATTCGAGAATATTTAAAACATATTCAATATGTAAATGATGTAGCTGCTTATCATGTTCAAGATAATGATAATGAGCAAATAAAAAATTTACTTAATACGCTAAGTAGTCACGATAGAGGTTTTAGAACAGACAGACGAATATTTGAATATAAAGCATCTATTATTTCACTATATGGACTAATAGAAAAATATGTAGAAATATGGATTAAAGAGTATCTTGATTTTCTATCGAGTGTCATACCTGAATATACACAAATACACGAAAAAATTAGAGAAAATCATTTTGAACTTTCTTTAAAATTGATAAATACTATTACAACTAGAGAAAGTGCTAAATATCAACGTCTTACAAAAGAGGAAGTATTGAATAAACTTAATAATTGTATAGTTAATCTTAGCAAATATCAAATTAATGCAGATGCTTTTGTTCTTTTGTCAGGTAATTTAAAACATAATAAAATTGTAGAGTTATTCAACAAGTTAAATTTGGATTTGAATGATGAATTGTTAAAAAATGAAGAACTTAAAAATGAAATTGGTTTAACACCAGAAAGAATTTCCAGAATAGAAAAAGATATTTTGTACAAAAAAATCAATGATTTAGTGGAAAGAAGAAACGAAATTGCTCACGGTTCAGAAAAATCAACAGAAGAAGATAACCTACTTCAAATATCTGAATTAGAACCTTATATTCAATTTCTAGAAAAATATTGTCAAGCCATTTTTGAAATATTAGTTGAACAACTTATCAAGCAAGAATCAATATGTACTTTTCAGAAAATAGAAAAAGTGATTAAAGTACATAATGGAATGTTTTTTACTGAACCAATAGGTTCTAGAATTAGTCCAGATGGTAGTAGTATTCCACTTTACTATGGGGAGATAAAAATCAATGCAGATAACCAATACCACGTCATCCCACGTACCCGACCTAGTGAAGAATAACTGGGAATTTACAGAAGTATGGATAGATCCGATGTTATCACCTCCATATATTTTATTATTACTTTGCGACAGTGAAGGAAATTGTCAAATTTATGATCCAAAACAAGGTGAGAAGGTTGTATTTTCTAGTAATAATTATGAAGCAGCTAAGTTATGGTTACTAGAAGATGAGTATGAACCAGTTGAGGGTAGGCTTTTAGCTGCTGAATTAGTGTGAGTTAGTATATTTTTTGTTTCGCACAATCTCTCTTAGATATCCAGAAGGGTAGATGCTAAAGAGCAGAGGCGAAGGAGTGATATATTCGTTATAATGAGTTTTATTGAGGAGTACGGGTCATTCCTACATCTGAGCAAAAAACGCAGTTATTTATTCTGTGTTGTTGATTAGCTAAACTATATTTACCCATAAACTTGGTTCGAGTTGATAAACGTACAGGTAATGTATTTATTCTCGCGTGTGAAGAGAATACGATAGAAATATATCCTAATGGTAAATGGAGGTATGTGGTATGAGTCGGCCTAACTTCCAAGGTATGAGTACAAAAGAGTTACGTGCTTATGTTTTATCTCATCGAGATGACCAGGAGGCATTCTACATTTATGTAGATAAGTTGAATGCTGAGGCAAATTGGGTAGAAATGCCACCATCAAAATCTGTTGATGATTTGATGAATTTTCCTGAATTTTTGCAGCGTTTTAGTAATGGTAAAAGATTAATTGAAAGTGAAGAATAACTGGGAATTTACAGAAATGAGGTAGGGGAAAATAATGACTAATACAAAATCTGTTCGTCGTCGTCAACAAGGTAGAATTTTTCCAGAATTTACAATACCACCGGAAGAATTAGCTAGAAGGGAAGCAGAAAGAAATGCCCGTGGAGAAAAAGCGCGTGTTGTTTTTAATCGAGTTCGTCCTGAATTAATAAATGATCATTACAATTGGTTTATGGTAATTGAACCCAATAGTGCTGATTATTTTATTGATGTTGATGATAGTATTGCTGAAAAAAAAGCGCGGGAAAAATATCCTACAGGTTGGTTAGTGACTTTTAGAATTAATGAAACAGGTGCTTGCGGACGGATATGATTTTAGGTAACTTTGGTGAAGTTGGGGAGTTAATGTTTGAGATAGAAATTATTTCTGCTGATGAAGATAATTATCCTATTGAAGTTTTATTAGACACAGGATTTACTAATGGTTGGTTAGCACTTGATATACAAGATGCTGAAATTCTAGGATGGCCTTTAATTGAACGTAACAGCACTATGCGAATGGCAAGAGGTGAGGCTTTTTTTGATATATATGAAGGGAAGGTGAAATTAGATGGACAGGAGTATATTATTCCTGTTTTAGCTGCGGAAGGTATTTCTGAACCTTTGCTTGGTTTACAGTGGTTGAAAATATTGCCATTAGCTGTTAATTTTTCAGCAGGAATATTGACACTGGGTTAATATTAAGGTTTATTAACTACAAATTTCCTAGTTTAAGCTGTGAGGAAATGGAAATGAATAAATTTGTATAGGATAAAATATTAGATGACATGAGTAATAAGAGGTATTGCAAGTTATGATTTTTACTGATGTGGTAGAAGCAATAAAAGGTTTTTCAATTGAAGAAAAGTTACAAATTCAATGCGTAGATGTACAAAGATTAGTCCGTAAAATTGGAGAATGTTCGAGTGAAATAATGGAAGAAATCGCTGCGGCTATTGCGGTGGTAGTTGAGTATAATGAATAGTATGGTGCTGGGATGATAAAGCCTGATTTTAAGACTATGATTAATTACAAAATAATTACGTGCTTAGTATGGGAGTTGAAGAATATTACCAATATTTTTATTTTAGGTGTTTACCTATTTCTTGAATAAACCAATTGATTGTCTGTTTTATTTGTTAATAATTTTTTTGTGCAACAAATATTTTAAGTTCATTGGAAGGCTGAGATCCAAGTCCTGTGCGATCGCAACTTTCAAAAAAATAATGTTTTCTACCTCAATTTTTGACAATATTGCAAGTAATATAGGACTCCTATTTGATTTTTGAAATATTACGTAGGGTGGGCATTGCCCACCATAATCATGGTATTGTGGGCAATGCCCATCCTACAATACGTCAAGTTTTAAAATTCAGTGGTTAATTTTGAGTAAATTAACCACTGAACTAAAGACTAATTAAGCAATTACGAAATCACTAGCAGCTAAAGTAGGTAAAGGGAGAATATTTGCAAACTCACCGCCCATACCAAAGCCGGGAGTAGCACCATCTTGGTTATAGAAGAGGCTACCACTGTTTTGGCTATAAACAATCAGAGAGCTGTTAGTTCCCACCATATCATCATCTTCAACAACCGCAAAATCTGAAGCAGAGCTAAATCCTGCACCAGCAATACTGGTCAGAGCAGTAAATACTGCCTTGTTCAGAACTAACTTGTCACCTGTGGTGAAATCTGTGATAGTGTCCACACCATTTGCTGTTGCTGCAAAAGCTGAAATTCCATCAAATACGAACTGGTCATTACCAGCACCACCCATTAACAGGTCATTACCCAAACCACCAACCAAGGTGTCATCACCTGCGCCACCAACCAAGGTGTCATTACCCATGCCACCCATTAAACTGTTGTTTAAAGCATTACCGAACAAGCGGTCATTGCCACTACCAGCGATCACATTTTCAATCGCATCAGCCGCAGCTAATGTGATTTTTGTACCAGCACCAACGGTTTGAGTAGTGGTGAGTCCCAAGTTGAAACGGATAGATGCTGTTGCAGGAGTACCAGCGAAGCTAATGGTATCTAATCCAGATGCGTCTGTAATGGTGTCGCTACCCAAGCTACCTTTAGTGATGGCGAACAGATAGGTATCATTACCTGCACCACCAGTGAGAGCATCATCACCTAGACCACCAATAAGGGTGTCATTACCTGCACCAGCAATGATAATATCATTGCCTATACCACCATCAAGAATGTTGTTACCACTGTTACCAGTGATGAGGTTATTATTGACGTTACCTGTACCATTGATATTGTCATTGCCTGTGAGGGTTAGGGTTTCTACTCCTTTAGCTAAGATTGTGTTGGCAGCAGAACTAACACCATCAGTAATTGTAACTACACCAGTGTCATAGGCGATAACGGCACCGCCAGTTGCATTACTTAATTTGACGCTAAAGGTCTTATTTCCTTCAATAACTGCATCATCAGGAATAGCTACCTTGATTATTGCACTCTTAACTCCAGCTTTGAAGGTGAGTATCCCACTAGTGGTAGTGGCAGTGAAGTCCTGACCAGACATTGCAGTACCACTATTGATGGTGTATTGAACTGTAACAGGAATTGTTCCAGTAGGAGCGTCACTTAAAGTTACAACTACATCAGCTGTTTTATTGATTCCTTCGACAACAGTAATGTCATTAGCAATCAAGAAAGGTGTTAAGTTAAGAGGCTTCTCTAACTTCAATTGAATGACTTCATTACCATCGAGTTGACCTGCTGTTCTAGTTCCACCAACAAAGGGGTAGTCGTTATCGTTGGTAACAAGAATAGTATCCTTGTTAAGGATAGAAAAAGCTTCAACGTTTTGGAATGGGAACTTAAAGGATGTGCTGCCATCCCCATTCAAGTCATTGGGGTCTTTGATGTCTAAAAAGTCTACAACTAGTTCTTTAGAGACATAGCCATTACTATCTACCTTTGACATATCAATCTTGTAGATCTTCTTAACTAGAGCATTAGCTCCTGCTAACCGATCCTTTTCAATGACTAGGTACTCATTGTCATTAATAGCTGTCATGTCATTAATAGACTGGCTATTTGCAGTACCATCTAGTCTGTAGTTTCTGATTGTGTTGCTTAGGGTTTTGGTAGCTAGGTCAAATTCGTAGATCCGCAAAGTGTCATTGGTAGCAGTATCACCAGTAACTGCTCCTTCTAATGCGGTGAATATCTTGGTTTTGCTGGGGTTGATAGCTGTACTTTCCAAACCTCTAGTACCCAAGTTAGCCGTGAGTGTGGCAGCAGGGTTTTGAGGAGAAACAGCAGGGTTTTGAGGAGAGCGGACGTTAGGTATAGCAATAGGAGCGTCTAGTAACTTACCAGTGGCATCAAAATGTAGTAAGTATGGACCAAACTCATCTCCAACCCAGATTGTGCCGTCTTTATCGAAGACAAAAGACTCAATATCAAAGTCAGCACCAGTTAGCTTTCTGTCAGCAGTATTTCCGTTAACCAGAGTGAGATTAGGAATGTTAATCTTATTGTCTGGGTCACGATATTGGATGTAATTTAAGAACTTAACAGTTCCATCTGCGCCAACTTCTGCACCCTTCAAGCTGGGGTCTACTTGGTAAAGACCCAACAAGAAGTCTGCACTATTGCCTTTTTGACCGTAGCCGTTATCTGGTTGGAACCAGTAAGTGTCATTTTTACCAACTTGCAGAGAACTGAAACCACCAAGAGGCTGACTTGGGAAGGGTAGAGTGACTAAATTTGCTACTGTTACTGGTACTGCCGTAGTAGAAATACCACTAACTGTGGTGGTGGAGTTAATCTGAGTTCCAGAAGGAATGAAACTACTGAATAAATCACCACTGAAAGTTGCACCAGGGAAAGAAGCAAAACCAGTTAATGTCACTTGGGGGATAGGTGCAGCAATCAACAGTTGACCACCTTGAATGTGGTTACCGTTGAGGATATTTTGGGTGGGAGCACCTGCTACATTGTTGACAACGCTGTGAGCTTGAACAACAGTTAAGTAGGTACTAGCATTAGATGTAAATTGAGATGGAGCGGTAATAATACCGGAGGATTCCCATTGTCCTTTGACAGTAGTATTATCATACACACTACCTGCAGCACCTTCATTTACCTCAAATAGGCGCTGGATTTGTTTGGTGGTAGGGTCAAAAGAATAAATAGAAGCTTCGCGGTTTTCTTGCAGCATCACTGCACCACCAAAGGCAGTTTCATCTTCTTGAATTAAGACTTTGCCAAATTTATCAACTGTAATATTGTCGTAGCTCACACCTTTACCAGGACCACCGGACAATAAAAGTTCAAAGTTGGTAATTGGAGCCGTGGGATTTGTGGCATTGAGGCTAAAACGGTAAAGCTTTCCGTAGGGATTTTCTGCTTCGGCTGCTATTGTTGTAGTACCTGTACCTACTTTATCTGTAGTTCCAGTGGTGACAAAGTAAAAAGTTCCAGGTTTACTGGGGTCTTCGTGTATATCTTCAACGCGACGGAAGTTGGTGGAGCGGGTGGGGTCATTAACCCAAGTGGATAAAGCTGCACCAGTAGCGTCTGGTATAACGCTGGGATCTACTTTAACCCATGTAGCACCTACTGGTGTTCCTTCTGTCAATGTTTCATTGGTGAAACCTGTGACTTTTAGTACATACAGGTCGCCATCTTTGAAACCGTTGGGGTCTGTTGGTGTTTGCTTACCAACAAACATATACACTTCACCGTCATTAGTATCTTCTGTGGATATGAGAACGGTTTGAGTACTGTTAGTTGCCCGATACTGAGATGCGGAAACTACATTTTCTTTGCTGAAGCGTCCCAAACCATCTAATGCTTGAGCAGTACCATCTGTTGTCACAGCCCAACCACGACTAGCACCACCACCTTCTTCGGCCGTAAAGTAGACTGGACCACCAACGAAACCTGTTTCTGCTAAGTATGAGGAGCAAAAACGGTTAAAAGCTGGTATGGTGGAACTGAAGCTGACAACATCTGTGCCGTTGGTAGTAAATGTTGAGCTGCCCAGGATATTACCTTGGCTGTCAGTGGCCTTTTCGATTAAGTCTTTACCACCGATGATTTTCCAGTTTTTATCAAAGAGGAAAAGAGAAACGCGAGAACCTGTAATTTGTCCAGAAACTGTACTGGAGAAATCTGATAAAGCAGTATTACCTAGTTCGTGGTTAACAAATACGTAGTATCCTTTATCAGTTTCATAAACACCCAAACCATCGGGAATACCTGTAAAGGCAAATTTTTCAGTCCCATTGACTGTATAAGCATCAAATGTGCTGCCTTGTAATAATGCTACTTCATCGCCTACGGTCAACAAAGGCAGAAGGTTGTATTTTACACCATCAGCAAGTTTGTTGACGTAGGAGGGAGATGTGGTTCTTCCGTTGGAAATTGCCATATTTAAATGCTTTTATTTGAAAATGAATTAACGTAACACTTGTAATACTCGTCTGAAAAGGTTAAAAAAAAAATAAGGTAATGAGACTAAAGTATTAAATTTTCATAATCAATGGTTTAAGAGCTTAGTTTACAAGCCTACGGTACAACGTTATTCCCTCTGGGTTCTCACTCAAGAACGCAACTTTGCGCTTTAACACAGGGTCTAAATTTTGTTTGAGAGTGTTAATGCAGGGTAAATTTTACTACAAACCTTAATTCTTTGGCTAAAGCACAGGTGGTGTCCACCTGATTTAGACACACATTCAAGGGTTTTCGGCATTATTCCTTATAATTAAATGAAAGATTTGATATTATAAACATAATCACGAAAAAGGATTAACAAAATGCAAGCTATTCTCCTCAGCAGCGAAGAAGTTGCCAAACGTGCCAAAGAATTATATGACAATGGCATTCGTCAGCAAGTAGAAACAGAAGAAAATATCGGAAAAATGATAATTATTGACATAGAAACGGGTGAATATGCAATTGATAAAATAGGTATAGAATCAGCGCATTACTTACGTAATAAAAACCCACTAGCTAGACTTTATGGACTTCGCATTGGTTATAAAGTTGCCGTTTCTTTCTGTGGTGATATGGAGCGTGATTATCGGTGATCAATGGTATTATTAAAATGGGCGTGCAACTGTTAATATAATATTTTGTCTGCCAAATAAAAGTGGTAGAGAATTAATTTTCCCCTACCTTTATCTAGTGAATTTAGAGTATTTATTTCTCCACAGATGCCAGCTTTAAAGGATATAATGGCTCAAATCCATTTAATTGCCAAATGCTCAATACCAAGACAGAAGCTACAGTAAGCCATACACAAGAAAAAGATAAAATCATTCCCGCTAAAGGCACAGTTTGCCAATAAATTGTCGTCACCACTACAGCAGATAACCAAGGACCTAAAATAACCACAGGAACAGCAGCACCTAATCTCCGTTCCACAGTAAAAATCGTATTCCAAGTATCCCCTAAAGCCAGATGTACCACAAACAGAATTAAGGGCAGAACTAAAAATTGGTGATTCATTTCCTGCCAAACTAACACAGAAGAAATTACCCGCAAAACTGCAATTATCATCCAAACTATAGGAAATGCTAAAGGTGGAGGAGACCATCTTGGTCTGATTACCTGGTCATAAGTTGTCCGCGAACGGGTATTATCTAACAGAGAAAAAATTCGAGAACGGATACTTAATAAAGCCAAAAATAATGCAGTCACTAAAGTGCTAAACCAACTGGGAAAAGAAGAATTTTGATCAATTAAATTTACTAGTTTTTCCATTCCCACCAATACAAAAATCATTACTCCTATTTGCAGAATAGTTCCTAATATATAAACTAAAACTGCCTTGATATCTAGTTCTTGTGTAGCTGCTGATGTATTTAGAGACTGTTGTTGATTCTCCGTTTTTACCCCCATCACTATATTGACAACCTGTTCAAGTATGCCACCATTATTTGATTGATTCATAATTAACAAATAGCGAGTAGTTTATAGTTGGTCATAATAGGTTATTATATGATATTGTCATAGTAAAAATTATTAATCTAAAATTCCTTTAATCTACCAAATACTAATATGTCCTTTGTTCCTTTACATATTCACAGTGATTATAGCTTGCTGGATGGTGCTAGTCAACTACCCGAATTAGTAGATCGAGCGATCGCATTGGGAATGAAAGCGATCGCCCTCACAGATCATGGTGTCATGTATGGTGCAGTTGAACTCATTAAAATCTGCCGCAACAAAAATGTCAAGCCAATAATTGGCAACGAAATGTATATTCTCAACGGTGAAATTGACAAACAGGAACGCCGTCCCAAATATCATCAAGTTGTATTAGCCAAAAATACTCAAGGGTATAAAAACTTAGTTAAAATTACCACAATTTCTCACCTCCAAGGAGTACAAGGAAAAGGCATTTTTTCCCGTCCTTGTATTAATAAAGATCTACTCAAACAATATCGTGAAGGTTTAATAGTTACCAGTGCTTGTTTAGGTGGAGAAATTCCCCAAGCTATTATGAGTAATCGGGCAGATGCAGCCAGAAAAGTTGCTAAATGGTATAAAGATGTATTTGGTGAAGATTTTTATTTAGAAATTCAAGATCATGGTTCTCAAGAAGATCGGATTGTGAATGTCGAAATAGTCAAAATTGCCAGAGAACTAGGAATTAAAATTATTGCTACAAATGATTCCCATTTTATCTCCTGTTTTGACGTAGAAGCCCATGATGCGTTGTTATGTATTCAAACCGGGAAACTGATTAGCGAAGATAAAAGAATGCGCTATAGCGGTACAGAATACCTCAAATCCTCAGAGGAAATGCACCAGCTATTTCGGGATCATTTACCAGATGATATCATTGCCGAAGCGATCGCCACAACCGAAGAAATTGCTGATAAAGTTGAACCATATCACATCATGGGTGATCCACAAATTCCCACACCCCAAATACCTTCAGGACATACAGCGGATACTTATGCAGAAGAAGTTGCTTGGGACGGACTTTTAGAAAGATTAAATCGTAAATCTCGCCACGAAGTTGATCCAGTTTATAAAGAAAGATTGGAATATGAATTAAAAATGATTCAACAGATGGGATTTTCTACCTACTTTTTAGTAGTGTGGGACTACATCAAATTTGCACGAGATAATAATATTCCTGTAGGTCCTGGACGAGGTTCTGCGGCTGGTTCATTAGTTGCCTATGCCATGAAAATCACGAATATTGACCCCGTACATCATGGCTTACTATTTGAAAGATTTCTAAATCCTGAACGGAAATCAATGCCAGATATTGATACGGATTTCTGCATTGATCAACGAGACAAAGTGATTGATTATGTTACTAATAAATATGGCGTTGATAGAGTTGCTCAAATCATTACTTTTAACCGTCTCACATCAAAAGCAGTTTTAAAAGATGTGGCTAGAGTGTTAGATATTCCCTATGGTGAATCTGACAAAATGGCGAAAATGATTCCAGTCGTCCGGGGTAAACCGACAAAACTAAAAGTGATGATTTCTGATGAAACCCCCGAACCAGAATTTAAAGCCAAATATGATAATGAACCTCATGTCCGGCGCTGGCTTGATATGGCTATCCGAATTGAAGGAACTAATAAAACTTTTGGTGTTCATGCTGCCGGTGTGGTTATTTCCGCAGAACCATTAGATGAGCTTGTTCCTTTGCAAAGACATAATGACGGTTCTGTAATTACCCAGTATTTTATGGAAGATTTGGAATCACTGGGGTTATTAAAAATGGACTTTCTGGGTTTACGGAACTTAACCCTAATTCAAAAAACCATTGATTTAATTGAACAAAGCAAAGGCTATCGAATTGATCCTGATGAAATTACAGGACAAGAAAGAAAAGCACAAAAAATATTATCTAAAGGTGATCATACAAGTTTACCCAAAGATGTTGCTAAAGCCTATTCACTATTAGAAGCTGGTGATCTAGAAGGGATATTCCAATTAGAATCTTCAGGAATGAAACAGATAGTCCGAGATTTGAAACCTTCCAATATTGAAGATATTTCTTCTATTTTAGCACTATATCGCCCAGGTCCATTAGATGCGGGATTAATTCCTAAATTTATTAATCGTAAACATGGCAGAGAAGAAATTCAATATGATACTCAAATTTTAGAACCAATATTAAATGAAACCTACGGAATCATGGTTTATCAAGAGCAAATTATGAAAATTGCTCAAGATATGGCTGGTTATAGTTTAGGACAAGCTGATTTACTCCGTCGGGCTATGGGTAAAAAGAAAGTTTCAGAAATGGAGAAACAAAAGCAAAATTTTATTGATGGTTCCGCAAAAAACGGTGTAAAACCCCAAGTTGCAGAACATTTATTTGGGGATATGTTGAAGTTTGCCGAATATTGTTTAAGTTATGAAACGGAAATTTTAACTGTTGAATATGGGTTTTTAGAAATTGGGGAAATTGTCGAAAAACGGATTGAATGTAGTGTGTATACAGTTGACAGTAATGGGACACTTTATACTCAAGCAATTGCCCAATGGCATAATCGCGGACAACAGGAAGTTTATGAATATCTGTTAGAAAATGGGGCAATTATTCGCGCTACAAAAGACCATAAATTTATGACTGAAGCAGGGGAAATGTTACCCATTGATGAGATTTTTGCCCAGGGATTAGATTTGTTGCAAGTGGGTGTTGCTGAGTAAAAAGATTAATCTTTATCACGCAGAGGCGCAGAGAGCAAGATACACAGAATCTCAAAATCAATAGATATGTTTGTCCGCGTTTATCTGCGTTTATCTGCGTTCAATTAAATTACAAACTCAGTATCATCTACCCACAGATAGATATTATAAAGTATTAGTAATGGTAGCTTAAAACCCGTAACGATTTTATGCGGGTAAAGAAAATGGCTGTAGGCATAGAAGAAAAGGGTAGCAAGTTTATCACCACCGAAGCAATTAAAAATCAAGACGGAGAACAGAAAGTTTGGGATGCTTTTCGGAGCGCTTTTTCTGATAGGAACTGTATTGGATATTGGCGTTATCCCATTTTTTCTAAAGTAGGAGAAATTAGAAAAGAGCCAGATATCTTAATAGTTGATAGAGAATTTGGTATAGTTGTAGTTGAAGTAAGATCCATCAATATTGACCAAATTGCCACTATTAATGCTCAACAATGGCAATTACAAAATAGTGATATCACAGAAATTAATCCCTATCAACAAGCAGAACATCAACTACGAGCATTAATATCATATAGTGATAGAGAAACCGCACTGTGGCGAAAAGTTAATGGTAGAGCTATAGTTGCATTACCACAAATTACCACAGAACAATGGCAACAAAAAGGCTTTGATCAATTACCAGATATTCCGCCAATTATATTTCAAGACCAATTAGGAAAAGTCGGTTTAATTGAACAGATTCAACAAGCTAATATTGTTATTCCCGGAGCAGAGTTAGAAGATAAAGATTGGGAATTATTGCTATCAGTTGTAGCAGGAACACCTGTATTGCGTAAACCACCTCGTCATCAAGTTAATACCACTGGAAAAACCCGTTCTAGTGTCATTGATAGTTTACGAGAAAGACTGTATGAAATTGATTTACAACAAGAACATATTGGTAAAGAAATTCCCCCAGGTCCCCAACGGATTCGTGGTATTGCTGGTTCAGGAAAAACGGTTTTACTGTGTCAAAAAGCCGCAAATATGCACCTAAAACATCCAGATTGGGATATTGCCTTGGTCTTCTTTACCCGTTCTTTATATGATTTAATGATTGGTTTACTAGATCAATGGATTAAGCGTTTTAGTTGTGGGGAAATTGAATATGACCCAAAAACAAACTTAAAATTACAAGTATTTCATGCTTGGGGAGCAAAAGAACAACCAGGTTTATATAGAACCATTTGCGAATATCACGGTAAAAGACCGGGAACTGTGCAAAACACCCACGAAAGACAACCAAATCGCGGTTTAATAGATTTAAGTAAACGGCTATTGGAGGAAATTACAATTGAGCCGATGTTTGATGCTATTCTCATTGATGAAGGTCAAGATCTAGTAGCTGAAGATGATTTAAAATATGAAGATAAACAAGCTATTTATTGGTTAGCTTATCAAGCTTTACGACCTGTAAATATAGAAAAGCCAGAAGAAAGACGCTTGATTTGGGCTTATGATGAAGCGCAAAGTTTAGATAATTTAGTAGTACCCAAAGCTAAGGAAATATTTGGTGAACAATTAAGTAATTTATTAAGTAAGCAACCTCAATATTCTGGAGGCATAAAACGTTCCGAAGTTATGAAACGTTGTTACCGAACTCCTGGACAAATTCTCACATCTGCTCATGCTATTGGTATGGGTTTGTTGCGTCCAGAAGGAATGTTAACAGGGATTACAAATAAGGATGACTGGAATAGAATTGGTTATGAAGTCAAGGGAGATTTCCGCCGAGTTGGTAAACCGATAATGGTAGAAAGACAACCGCAATTTTCACCAAATCCTATTCCTGAACTTTGGGGAAAACCTGTTTTAGAATTTGCAACTTATAGTTCTCGTGAAGCGGAAATGACGGCTTTATCTGAGAATATTATGCACAATATTGTCCATGACGGACTTAACCCCAGTAGAGATATTTTGGTTTTGGTTTTAGGTTCACCTTATGAAGCAATGGAATTAGAAACATCTGTCGCTAGTTATTTAATGGAAAATGACATTGATGTTTATATTCCTACTGCTTTAAAGTTAAATGATTTAGCTCCCCAATATCCTCATAATGACCCAGATAAATTTTGGTGTGATGGTGGTGTGACGGTATCACGCATTACTCGCGCTAAGGGACATGAAGCAGATATGGTTTATGTGGTAGGTTTTGATAATGTGGCGCGAAATGAAAGTGATGTGAATTTCCGCAATCAGTTATTTGTGGCTTTAACTAGGACGCGAGGTTGGGCGAATTTAAGTGGCGTTGGTAGTTATCCTATGTATGAGGAAATGCGAAAGGTAATTGCGAGTGGGGAGAGTTTTACTTTTACTTATAAGCGCCCGCCAAAACGGGATATTGGGGATAATGAGTAAGAGCGGTTAGAAACTGCAACTAAACAAGCAAAATCCACAATTTTTCCTGATGGTACAATTACAGGTATACTCGCTAATATGCCTGTAATTACAATCACTATACCATTTTGTATGTTGCAACAAGGTTACATTAGATTATTAAGTCTGAATCAGGATAACCAGGATTTGAGGATTTACAGGATGTTAGTTTGACGTGTGATTTTTGAGAGATTGATTTGATGTTTAATATATTCTAAAATTTTAGATAAGTTGCTACAATTTTAATACTAAAGAGGTAATTTTATGGAATTGGGGTTTGAATGGCATGAAGAAAAAGCCCAAGAAAACCTCAGAAAACATGGAATTAGTTTTGAGGAAGCAAAGACAGTATTCAACGATTCTTTATCCATTACTATAATTGATTCTAAACACTCTGATGATGAAGAACGCTATATTGACATTGGTCTTTCTAGTAAATGTCAACTACTCATTGTAGTTTACACAGAACGTCAATCAAATATTCGGATTATTAGTTGTCGTAAAGCTACAAACGCAGAAAGGAAAATTTATGAATGATCATAATTCTGAAAATTCAGACATCAACGATAACGAAATGCTTCCAGAATACGATTTTACAAATGGTGTACGTGGTAAACATTACCAAGCTTATCGTCGAGGACATACTGTTACTATTTATCAAGCTGATGGTACAGATATCATACAACATTTCAGCTTAGAAGATGGGGCGATAATGCTTGATCCTGATGTGCGAGAGTATTTTTCTGATCCGGAAACTGTCAACCAAGCTTTACGCGTATTAATTAGTTTATTTCCCAAAAATCGCAAATCAATAACATCTTAATAGTATGTATCATTGATGATTTCATCCTGTACATCCTTAAATCCTGGTTATCCTGATTCTGACAAATTATGAGTAGATTGTGACATTGTAACAAATTGCTTTATACTGTAAACAGTGAAACGTTAAGAAACATTAAATTCTCTTCCCAGTATACTTATGCAATGTATTGTTAATCGCCGTGACCAATTTTCAGCAGTTTGTCGGTATTGGTTTCCAGAACTCAGTGAAAGCGAGAATTTAGAAAAATTTGGATATTACTCGAAATTTCCCGGACACGGACATAACTATGTTTTATTCATCTCCATGATTGGGGAGTTAGATGAGTATGGTATGGTGTTGAATCTGTCTGATGTGAAACACGTTATTAAAGGGGAAATTACTGGACAACTAGATTTTTCCTATCTCAATGATGTCTGGACAGAATTTCAAGAAACTCTTCCCACTACGGAGAATATCGCGCGGGTGATTTGGCAACGTTTAGCGCCCCATTTACCCTTAGTTCGCGTCCAGTTATTTGAACATCCTCAACTGTGGGCAGATTATCAGGGACAGGGAAAACAAGCTGATTTAACTATCAGAACCCATTTTAGCGCTGCTCACCGTCTTGCGCCTAATCTCAGTGTTGACAAGTATGGTAGATGTACTCAGACACATGGACACAACTATCATTTAGAAGTGACTGTATCAGGAGATATAGACTCACGGACTGGTATGGTTGTGGATGTTGCTGCTTTAAATCGAGTGGTAGAAGATTATGTAGTGAAGATATTTGATCATTCTTGTGTAAATGAAGATATTCCCTATTTTGCCGATATTGTACCCACCACAGAAAATATTGTCCGTTACATTAATCATCTCCTAGAATCACCTATTAATGAATTAGGGGTGAAACTATCCAATGTTAAGTTGTTTGAAAGTCATCAACTTTGGGCAGACTATACGAGCAATGGGATGGAATCTTATCTCAATATTAGCACTCACTTTAGTGCGGCTCACAGATTAGCTCACCCTGATTTGAGTTTAGCGAAAAATACGGAAATTTATGGTAAATGCGCTCGTGTAAATGGCCATGGACATAATTATCAATTAGAAGTAACTGTCAAGGGAAAAATTGATTCTGCTTCGGGGATGATTATTGATTTAGGGGCTTTAAATCAGATCATTACAGATTACGTAATTGAGCCATTTGATCACACTTTTCTCAATAAAGATGTTGCTTTCTTTGATAGGGTTGTGCCAACAGCGGAAAATATTGCTCTTTATATTAGTAATACATTGCGATCGCCTATTCAAGAATTAGGAGCAACACTTTACAAAGTTAAACTCGTTGAAAGTCCTAATAATGCCTGTGAAATCTATGCTGCTGATTCTGAATCAACTAATGCAGAGGTAAGTCAACCAGTATTGGCAATAGTTTAAAATCCCTCAGACCCTTCAGATCCCCGACTTCTTCAAGAAGTCGGGGATCTTATCCTTATGATTTAAAAAAATTGACTGACTAGACATTTGAATCCTGGTAATAAAGGACTAGTTAATTCATCTTCATTAAATAAAGTAGCTACTAACTTTAAAACCGCTTGTTGACGACGATAAACTTCAACTTGTTTAGCATTAAAATCGCAAATCCAATATTCTTGTACTCCTTGACTAGAATACAATTTTAATTTAGATTCTCTATCACGCTTTTCATTTTTTTGTCCTGGTGACAATACCTCAACTGCTAATTCTGGTGCGCCGCTTAAATGTCCACTTTCATCTAATAACCGTTCTAAACATTCATAACTAGCCCAAACCACATCAGGAATCACATTATCTGCATCTGAGAAAATAATTCCTGGAGCAATAGCTACCCTTCCTAAACCAGTTTCATCTGACCAGTTGCCAAGAACTTTAGCTATATTAGCGCAGCTAAGTTGATGATTCCAATGTGGTGATCTTGTCACAAATAACTCTCCATCAATAATTTCATAACGATTTCTGTTATCGCCTGAAAATAATTCTAAATCAGCAGTTGTCCAACGGACTGAAGTTGCTTGCATAAAAATCTCCTAGTATTTTCATGATCTAAAAGAATACCGACGACGAGCTAACTTGCGTAAATAGCGATAAATTAACCAAGCAAAAATTCCTAACCAGAAATTTAGCAATATTTTCTCTAGTATAAACCAGAAAATTGTCCGCTCAAACAAAAGTTCCCACCGCAAAGGACTAGTTTTTCTAGCTAAAATCAATAACCCAAATAAACTATTTCCACCCAATAACAGCATTAATAACACTAACCCCCTTTGCCAAGTCCGCGCTAAGGATGTGTAGCCAGAAATCAACAATAAAGGACGTTTGCCCTGAAGTTTTCGCAGGAGTTGTTCCAATTGCCAAAACAGCCATAATAGTAAGGGGAAAAAACAGTAGGTGAGTAAATATATGGGACTAGGAAATCTCCCAGAAATAGCGAAAATATTGACTAAGGCATGAAAGAAAACTGAATTTAACCAAGCGGTGAAAATTAAATTCCGATCTCGATTGCATCTTCTACTAGCAGAAATATAAATGGCTAAAGCGTATCCCCAAGGCGCAGAAAACATAGCATGGACTGGTGTACCAAGGCTACGTTCTAGAATTGAAGATGTGCCATGAAATAGATAAATCCAGGTTTCTTCGGCTGTGAACCCTAAAGCTACGGCTATGGTAAACAAAAAAACAGTAGTAGCTCGCAAATAATACTGACGTTGTAAATAACAAATGGGGACAATAACTGCTACTAATTTACAACCTTCTTCAATGGGAGCGATCGCTAATATCTGTCGAAAAACAACACCCCAAAAATAACGCTGTATCTGTTGCCAGTCTAAAACCCAGTTAGCGACAGTTTCCATGCCCCATTCTAGGCCAAGAGCCACAAAACCAGATATAGCCCCAATAATGAATAAAACTAGTAGATTTAACAGGGGTGGAGCAGTAGGAGTTCTGCGGTAGTAAAACCACAGCAACAGCAGAGGGGGAATAACTGCCCACAGGACTAAAGATAAATTAGCCACTCACCTGAGCTATAACTGTCCGGTGACGAGGACTATTGCTAGTAATAGTAGGAGTTTGGAAACCTGCCCCAATCAGGGCTTGTTCGATATCCAAACTGAAATATTCATCTAAATAAGGTTCGGTGCTTTTGAGCAGCGTCAAAATATAAGTTGGCATTTTTTTGTAATTTTCCGATTTAGGATTCATGTCCATAATTGCTAGGTGTCCACCTGGACGTAAAATACGTCTAGCTTCAGCAAAAATATTATGAGTTACTGATTGAGGTAATTCGTGACAAATCAGAAACATCGAAACTAAATCAAATGTTGCATCTGCTATGCCTGTAGATTCTGCTTGAGCATGAATCCAATTGATATTTGCTTGACGTTCTTGGCTACGATAGTTAGCTATAGCTAGGAAGTAAGGAGATAAGTCTAAACCGGTAATCTGGGCTTGGGGATAAACTGCTTGGAGGGCAAAGGTACTTAATCCCACTGCACATCCTAAGTCTAATATATCTTGTGGTTGGGGGGAAATTTGGGCTGTGAGAATGTCGTGATAACTTTGGCGTAGTTTAGCATCCCCTTGCGCTCCTGCTTCACTCCAAATACTAGCATGGACGGTGCGAGCAGCTACTTCTAACTCAAAAGCCGCTTGCCAACTTAAATCTCCCTCTTTATAAGCATGGAATGGCCGCAAATAGTATTCTGGATAATTAATCTGGGGATTTTCGACTTTAGCCCAATCACTTGTCCAGTCACGCTTTTGGAGTTGATCAACTTCCTGCATCCAAGGGACACCAATTCTCTGGGCGCGTTTAATCATCATTTGTCTGGCTTGGTATTTGGCCAGGTTAAATAAAGGTTTAATCGCCAAAATACCATTGACGAAACGGGAAGCTAAATCAGGTGCAGTCTTGATGGTGGTAGTCATAAATCAATTTTTTCATAAAACCTCGCGGTATGCGGGAAACTCAGTGGCTGTCTTCCCAACAGAGGGAAGCGACACGAGTGAATTTATTCACTGTGGTATTTAAATGCTGATTTTTGAATGGATATAATCCCGGGAACCAGCAAACCCGTTCAAGTCCCCTCGCCCAACTAATCCAAAATGTCTTGTCTTTAACCAACGACT
>JANMEE010000097.1:0-9498 GCA_031376645.1 Dolichospermum sp. OTE_75_concoct_329_sub
TATATGTATATACTAAGTTAAGTCTAGCATATCAAGGTGGTGATTGTAAATTGCTAACAAATTATGTATATAAGCTACGTCCTAATATTAGCCAGTCCAATAAAATGGATAACTGGCTAGATATGCTCCGGTCTACTTACAATTGGAGCTTGGCTGACAGAATAGCTCAATACAACCAGCAATTTATTCAAGGCGACTATTGCGACATTAGGACTAGAGCAGAAGCTTGTCCACTAACCTGTTTTGTCAGTAAAAATGGTGCAAGTGGAGAACCGTGGAAGGATGCTAAAACCGATAAGAATGGCAACCTCAAAAACCCTCGACGCAGTGCTGGTGATATTCAAATAACGGCATTACCATATCTAAAAAAAGCTAGACCTTGGTTTGCTGAAATTGACTCTACAGTCCTACAGCAAAACGTCAAACGCCTTGACACTGCCTATAAAAACTTTTTTGAAGGCAGAGGTTTTCCTAAGTTTAAAAACCGTAGTAATTTTACCTCTTTCACTTACCAAATGGGGGTAAAAGTGCAAGGAAATAAAATCTATCTTCCTAAGTTAGGATGGATGCGTTTTTTCAATTCTCGCTCAATACCATTAGGATTTGCTCTCAAAGCTGCCACATTAAGAAAGCGGCAAGATGGTTGGTACGTGGCGATTAGGATTGAAGATAAAGCTATACCCGACTATGTGACCAAGCCGTTAAATGAAGTTAATTCTATTCTTGGTTGTGACTTAGGAATAACTAAACTTGTTCACTTGTCTGATAGGCATCAAATTGATAATCCTAAATTCTCAACCAATAAAAAAGTTAGACGCACCTTAAAAATTAGACAGCGACGGGTTAATCGTAAAGTCAAAGGCAGCAAGAATCGTAAAAAAGCGGCTAATAATGTAGGACGTTTTCACAAAAAGATTACAGATAAACGAACAGCTTATCAATGGAATATTGCTAATACAATAGTTTCTAGAAAGGTTGATGCTATTGCCTTAGAAGATTTAAACATCTCTGGTATGTTGAGGCGTTGTCAAGTCAAAACCGATGAAAAAACTGGGAGATTTTTAAATAATGGACAGTCTAGAAAAAAGGGGTTAAACCGTTCTATCTCTGATGCAAGTTGGGGTGATTTGATTTTAAAAATTGAGTATCTCGCTGTGAAGCAAGGAAAAGTTGTCATTAAAATCAATCCTAAATACTCCAGTCAAGAATGCAGAAATTGTGGGCATACTGATAAATCAAACCGTGATGCAGAAAAGTTCATCTGTATCAAGTGCGGATACCATGAACACGCTGATATTGGTGCTGCAAAGACTATCAGAGATAGAGCTTTCAAAATAGTACGTGGGGACTCCGCGAAACTTGCTGTTTAACAGCTAAACGCCCAAAAGATGAGCCAGTGCGGTCTTGGGGTCTCCCCAATTAGAGCAACTGGCGGTATTACCACGCACTTTTGTGCAAACGTGGTGAGTTTGGGAACCTGTGCAAGCAGGATATTAAGGCTAAAAGGTCTTAAGAATCTCAGTGGCTTCAGCCCTGAGAGTGTCAAAACTCATTCTATCTTATCGCGAGGTCTTATGACTCTAACTAAAACCCGACTCACCTTTGATCAATTCCTCAACTACGACTTCCCCGAAGAAGGTCGCTATGAACTTGTAAATGGAGAAATCATGCGGATACAAGCAACCAGAAAACATGATAATTTAGCAGATTTTCTCACTAGAAAATTAGACCAGGAAGTTGAACGTCTGAATCTCAATTACAGAGTCTCTGGAAGAACTTCCATTAGAACTGTAACAAACAGCGGTAAAGAACAAGGTCGTGTTCCTGATGTTAGCGTAGTAGATAAAAACCTCTGGGATGCTAACTTATCTGCTTATACTGCCTTTATTGAACCATTACAATTAGCGGTAGAAATAGTTTCCACAAATTGGGAAGATGACTATATAGATAAACTAGAAGAATATCAACGTTTAGGGATTTCTGAATATTGGATAGTTGATTATTTAGCTATTGGTAGTCGTAATTATTTAGGTAATCCTAAAAAACCAACAATTTTTGTATATATTCTCAATGAACAAGGTATTTATCAACCAAACGCTTATCGAGATACAGATATAATTATATCTCCAACTTTTCCAGAATTAAATATTACAGTTGATCAAGTTTTTGCAGCATAGATACAATTTCACGACTGAACTAACATTAGAACCAATTCGCGCTGATTCTGTGAGTTTTTTTTGCGGACAGATAACCTAATTCTGCATATAGAATTTCAGACTTTACCAAAGTCTAGAACACCTTTAGATTTCCGAATGCTAGATTATTCTGTCAGGTTAAAACGTTAATATAAATGTCCTGTCATTCAGGTATTAATATTTTTACAACAAACTGATAACGAAGTAGCTTTTACAGAGAAATTTAGAGATGAAACAACCAGACATCGCTATCGTGTAATCAGGATGTGGGAGCAAGATTGGTGCATTATTTCTAAATCTGACTTTTCCCGTTATCTTTCTAATTGAGCGATCGTCCACTATAACCCCCGCCCCAAAGTCCTATTTTCTCGTTGATTATTCTCATTACAGTCCGCTTATTGAGAATTAGGCTATGGTCTAAAACCCTTGTTAATTGGGAGTTTCACGACTTAACGGGAAAAGTCAGATTTCTAAATAGGGCTTGCTGAATAAGTCTAGAAATTGAATCTGGGTGTCACAGGGATTGAAAAATTAAGAGTTGGGGAATTAGTTTTCAAATGTACGCGGTTATTTTTGGTGAAAATGCAAGGGTTTTAAATATCTTTGCTCAATAATCTTGCACTTGTTTGGTCAGAAAAAACTGTAACCCTTTATCTGGCAACGCTTTTACATTCTTTCAGCAAGCCCTAAATAATCCGGCATTATTACCACTTGCATCACTGACCCGCACCAATTTACCATCTATATTATTAGGGCAAGTTGCTGAAAAAATTGCTAAAATTCCTAATAGGGAAGAAAGACAAAATATAGCAGGGTGTACAGAGATTTTAGCGGGATTGAAATTTGAAAAAGATGTTATTCGCCAATTTTTACGCGAGGATATTATGCAAGAGTCAGTAATTTATCAGGACATTTTACAAAAGGGTAAAAAAAAAGAAGCTGTCAAATGGATTACCAGTTTTCTCAATTATCGCTTTGGTGACGTTAATTCATCACTAATAGCCGAAATTCAGGTATTATCTTTACCAAAATTAGAAGCCATGAGAAACGTTTTATTTAATTTTGCAACATTAGCAGATTTGGAAGTTTGGTTAAAACAACAATAATCGTCAGTTTTAAATCTTGCTAACAATTCCTCGCGGGATTGAAGTAATGGCGGCAGTCCCTACCCTCAATGTACTCATAGGGTAGGGGTTAGATCTGGTTATTGCCGCAAAAGACATGAAAAAATTAATGTTGTTTATCAAAAAATTGCTTAACGCCATATGTGAAGTATTGTATCCCCTACAGTTACCAAAACTGTAACGGTGATCAAATTTTCCCCTGCTCAGGACTATTCTAGGTAAGTACAACAGGGCAAACATCTGTGAGGATTTAGTAATGTCTTACCCGATTCCGTCCAAAACGTGGCAGCGAGTCAGTATTTTAACACTCCTATTATTAATACCAACAGTAGGAATTGCCGTTTTAAATCAGTCTCTGACAAAAGCAATTCCCACCAATTCAACCATCTCAGCCAACTCCATTTTACCCAATCACCCTAACTACCAAGCACTTCAGGCATTAGTTAACAATTATAGTTGTGTCGGTTCCGTCCCCAACTTTGGCACTCTTCCCCTCACCCGCACAGAATTTGCTACAGTCTTGAATACTTGTTCACAGCGCATCAATGAACTCATAGCAAATAACCCTACCACAGTTGCCCCAGCAGACCTACAAACCCTACAACGCTTAGAAAAAGAATTTGCCCCAGAATTAGCAATTCTCAACAATCCCCAAGATGCAGATAAATTAGAAGCTCGTAGTAATATCGGTCCCATTCAACCTAGCAGAGAACGCATTCAAGACCAATCTATCCGTAAGACTAAACCATCCGGCGTAGTTATTGCACCTCCTCTGAATTTTCCAGCGAGTTCACCTGTTATTAATCAGTCTCTTGATCGTCGCAGTAGCCCTAAACTAACAGTTGGAGGTGGTGTTCGTGGTATGGTTGCCCCCGAACCCCAAACAGGTGGCAAATTCAACACCGAGAACTATAACCGCATTGACGATAATCCCTTTCATCGTGTTGGTAATGACCCCCTTTCCACCTTTTCCATAGATGTAGATACAGCAGCCTACAGTAATATGCGACGGTTTATTACCCAAGGACAATTACCACCTAAAGATGCCGTGCGGATAGAGGAATTCATCAACTACTTCACTTATAATTACCCTCAACCCACAGGAAATAGACCTTTTTCCGTCACAACTGAAGTTACTGCTGCACCATGGAATCCTCAACACAAATTAGTACAAGTAGGTTTGCAAGGTAAACGCTTAGAGAGTGAAACCTTACCACCCAGCAACTTGGTATTTCTGATTGATGTCTCCGGTTCTATGGGTGAACCTGACAAATTACCCTTGGTGCAACAGTCGTTAAAATTGCTAGTCAATAAACTGCGTCCTGAAGATAGGGTAAGTTTGGTAGTTTATGCCGGAAATGCGGGTGTAGTCCTACCTGCCACCCCTGGAAATCAGAAAACGAAAATTCTAGCGGCAATTGACCGCTTGCAGGCTGGAGGCTCTACTGCTGGTGGTCAGGGTATTGAATTAGCTTACAAAATCGCCAAACAAAACTTCCTCAAATCAGGTAATAACAGAGTCATTTTAGCTACCGATGGAGATTTTAACGTCGGGGTTTCCAGCGATGCTGAATTGACCAGATTAATTGAACAGAAGCGAGACCAGGGAATTTTCCTGACAGTGCTGGGATTTGGTACTGGCAACTATAAAGATGGCAAAATGGAACAACTAGCTGATAAGGGTAATGGCAATTATGCTTATATTGATACCTTATTGGAAGCTAAAAAAGTCCTAGTTAATGACATTCGGAGAACTCTATTTACCATTGCCAAGGATGTGAAAATTCAGGTGGAATTTAATCCTGCTAAAGTCCAAGCATACCGCTTAATTGGCTATGAAAATCGCCTGTTGCAAAACCAAGATTTCAATGATGATAAAAAAGATGCAGGGGAAATTGGCGCTGGTCATTCTGTGACTGCACTGTATGAAATTATTCCTACTGGCACAAACAGTGATGTGAAACTACCAGAGGTAGATCCTTTGCGGTATCAGCGTTCTGGTGTAACTGCGATCGATACTGCCGATAATGAGATGATGTTGGTGAAACTCCGTTATAAATCACCCCAAGATAGTACCAGTCAATTGATTACTCAGACTATCAAAGATAGTGAATTCAACGCTAATCAAACACCATCGACTAATTTGAGATTTGCGGCGGCGATCGCTACTTTTGGCATGATCCTCCGTGATTCTGAATACAAAGGGAATGCTAACTATGATTTGGTAATGAAATTAGCAACTCAAGGCAAAGGAGAAGATACGGAGGGTTATCGCGGTGAGTTTATTCGCTTGGTAGAGCAATCTAGGGAGTTAATGACCAGGAAGTGATCCAATACTGCTCGGTTAAGGAAATAAAGGAGGCTGAATCCCTTGGAATATCGTTGTCTATAAAGCCCTAACCGAATAGTAAGTAGTTGTGCAAAATAAGTTGTATATTTTGAACAATTCCCTCTCAAATATCAATTTAAAAATATGCTGAGAAACCTAACTATTCATAACTTTAAATCTTGGCAAAATACTGGACAAATGCCATTAGCATCCTTAACAGGATTATTTGGGAATAATAGTTCAGGAAAAACTGGAATTATTCAACTATTATTAATGCTGAAACAAACTGTTGAATCAGCAGACCCTCAACGAGTATTGCATACAGGAGATGAGCAAACTTATATTGATTTAGGGACAATTTATGATGTCATATATCAGCATCAAATTCCCGGAGAACTAGCTTTTTCTTTAACTTGGGACTTACCAGAATATCTGAATATTATTAATCCCGAAGCGGAATTAGATGATATTATATTTTCCATTCCATCTTTATCATTTAATGTTAACATTGCAGTTACAGCAGAAAATCTGGCTGTAAAAAGCATGATTTATAGTTTTGATTATGAAAATAAAAATTATCTGTTTGGAATCGAGCAACAAGATAATCAGAATCAAACTGAATATAAATTATTATCTCAAGGTTACACTGTAAAGCACTTTAAAGGTAAAGCATGGCCACTACCAAAACCCATTAAAAGTTATGGGTTTCCAAATCAGATAAATTCCTATTATCAAAATACCGCTTTTTTGGCAGATTTTGTATTAGCCTTTGAAGGACTTTTTCAAAATATTTATTATCTTGGACTCTTGCGAGATTATCCACGTCGTAGCTACGCATGGGCTGGATATCAACCACAGGATGTAGGCAAAAAAGGAGAACAAGTTATTGCGGCTTTATTAGCTTCCAGAACCAGAGATAAAGAGGAAAAAATAGAACAGCGTGTAGCAGAATGGTTACGTCAATTAGGATTAATTTATGATTTTCAATTAAAACCAATTGCCGAAAATCGTCAAGAATATGAATTACGTGTGCGTCGCACTCCTACTTCTTCTGAAGTGTTAATTACAGATGTAGGTTTCGGTGTTTTTCAAATCTTACCAGTTTTAGTGCTTTGCTATTATGCACCCAAAGGTTCAACATTGATTTTTGAACAGCCAGAAATTCATTTACATCCATCAGTACAAGCCGGTTTAGCAGACGTATTTATTGATGTCATTAAAACTAGAAATATGCAAATAATTATCGAAACTCATAGTGAACATTTACTGCGGAGGTTACAAAGACGTATTGCTGAAGCTGAACTCCAAGAAAAAGACGCTGCATTGTACTTTTGTCAATTAAATGAACAAGGAAACTCCCAATTAATTCCTTTAGAATTAGATGCTTATGGCAATATTAATAATTGGCCTATAGGATTTTTTGGTGATGAAATGGGTGAATTACTAGCAATGACAGAAGCAGCTATCAAACGCCAAAAGGGGAGTCAGTCACAATAATCTAGTTAACAGGTAACACAAAAATCACTTGTGTGATAAATTTTCTCGCATTACTTATCGCATCAAGTTATTCATAGCAATTCACCAGCATATTTTCCTAACCAAACCTGCAAAGCATTTTCGTCAATTTCTCCAGATGCTAAACCCTCCATCACTAATACTATCTCCGGCTCTGGTGCGTTAAAACCATGACCATTCAACCCCAAAAAAACATACATTGCCATAAAAGCTGTCCGCTTATTGCCATCCCCAAAAGGATGATTTTTACACAAAGCAAAACCATAAGCCGCCGCCAATCGAGAGAGCGAAACCTCCGACTGATAAGAAAATTTATGCTGGGGACGGGCTAAACTCGCTGCTAATAACGGGCTATCTCTCACCCCAGATAACCCACCATACTGAGAAATCAAATCTTCATGGATAGCAAGCACCATCTGTTCCGTTAGCCAAGTTGGTTCATTCACTTGGCCAGTTCCTTCAATGCCTGACGAAACTTCTGGCTACCTTGCCGATAAATATCCATTGCTTTCTCAAACTCAGGATCATAAGGACTAAGCTGGAGTCCATGTTCAGTTTCCGTCACAAATACGGTATCTCCTTCAGAAAGATTGAGTTTTTCTAACAACTCCTTAGAAAAAGTCACCCCTACTGAATTACCAATTTTGCGTAACTTTAAGGTTTGGATCATTAAACTTTCGCCAATGTAATTACGAGTGTAACTACTATCTTAGCCTTAAATTCCCAACTCTGCAACTCCCTATGGTTCACTCCATGATCCACTATCGGGAGATATGGTGTACACATAAGCCTTACTAGGAAAGCAACTCAATTTTGTGACCCATGGATCACATTTTTCCTCAAAACTTCGGCAACACCAATCTCCCCTAACCAACCCCAATAATATTACCCAGTGGTCCTAACTATCAACCACCACCGAATTTATTTGGTAATGTTGTAGAGAATAAACCAAAACGGAAAAAATAAAGTAGGGGGAGTAGAGGAAGTGGGGGAAGTGAAGAGTAAAAAAGGTGAGAAAGAAGAAAGAAGATGATTGATAACTCAGAAGAATCAAAATCAATATCAATGGTTAAATCTCATAGAGATTTGCGAATTTATCAAATTGCTTTTGAAACAGCAATGCAAATTTTTGAGTTGTCAAAAAAATTTCCTGTTGAAGAAAGATATTCTCTAACAGATCAAATTCGCCGTTCTTCTCGTTCTGTTTGTGCGAATATGGCAGAAGCTTGGCGTAAACGTCGTTATGAAGCTGCTTTTGTCGCTAAATTAAATGATTGTGTTCGCGTAGCGTCTCCGAAGGAGTTATCTGAAGCTGCGGAAACTCAAACATGGATAGAATTTACAGTTAAATGTAATTATTTAGATATTGAAACAGGACGTAAATTTTATGCTAATTATAATCAAGTTTTATCTGGTTTAGTAACTATGATCAATAACCCATCACGCTGGTTAATGAATCACAAAAACCATAAATAAAAACCATCAATATTAATCTTCCCCAACCTCCTCTACTTCCCCCAACGTTTTATGATCAAGCTTTAAATAGGGTAGGTGACGATGATGTTTAAATATCTACTTTTAGAAGACTTAGGCATATTCTCAAGATTAGAATGGCAGAAACATCAAAAAATTAACATTATTATTGGTGAAAACGATACAGGTAAAACCTATATTCTGAAAATGCTCTATTGCATTGCCAAAAGTCTCGAAGAATATACTAAACGTGCTGAAGCTGACCATAAAAACTGGAAAGAAATTTTGGCTGCAAAAATACTTTGGGTTTACCAACCAAGTAAAATGAAACTTGGTGAACTTGTGCGTAAAAGTGGCTCTCGTCTTCATGTTGAAACTAAATTAACAGGAAATGGAACAACCGAAGATGAATATAGTTTCTCCTTTGGTAAAGATACAAAAGATACGATTACTAAATGCACAGTTTCAGCCCATAAAAAACCTGAATTCCTAGGTCGCGCTGAGTGCAAGGCACTCCCGTCAGGGATACGCTATCGCCTCCGTTCCCAAACGTTTTAATACCTGTAATACACTATAAAGCTCATTATCAGGATTTACCAAAGAAAACAGCCGTGAATTAGCATACTCATGTTCCAATACCTTTAAAAATAAAAACTCATTACCATTGGTAATCATGCCAAAGGTTGGTAGCACAGTTTCCTCATTACCCAAAATATAAGCAAAAGCTTGAGGAATTGCGCGTGTCACCGCAAAATCACTCCGTTTTGATTCAATTACCAACAACCAAAGCCGATTTTTTAACACCAAAACATCAATCCGCCCCCGAATAATCGTTCCTTCATCCTCCATTTCTAAAGCCACA
>JANMEE010000112.1:0-11157 GCA_031376645.1 Dolichospermum sp. OTE_75_concoct_329_sub
CTTTCCTGGTGTCTATGGCGCGGTGGAACCACACTGATCCCTTCCCGAACTCAGAGGTGAAACGCTGCTGCGGCGACGATAGTTGAGGGGTAGCCCTCCGTGAAAATAGCTCGATGCCAGGTTTAATATTTACAACAACAATGCCTCCTTTATTCATTTAGAGGGGGTTTTGTTTTTAAGTTTGTCAGGGCTAATAGCAGGAATTATAGATGATATAGTTACTATCATACAAATTTATTTTATGCTCCCTAGTCTGAGACAATTTGGTATCTCAACTTTCTTCATGTTTTTCGTTCTTTCGACCAGATATCTAATTGTATCTTCGGTTCTCTATTGGTTGCTTTGGGTTCGTCGTCCCCAGTCTTGGGAGGTTCGTCGTCTTCATGATATGGACAGACGGAAAAGTAAAATAAACAGCGAAATCAAATGGTCACTGTCATCCTGTTTTATTTTCGCATTTCCAAGTGCTTTCATGATGGAAATGATTAACTTGGGATATACCAAAGTTTACTTAAATTCTATGGATTATGGCTGGGTGTATTTACCTTTAAGCCTATTTTTATATTTGTTTATAAACGATACTTACTTTTATTGGATTCATCGCTGGTTGCACATTCCCAGTATATATCGCCGTTTTCATCAAGTGCATCACGAATCTATCAACCCTACACCCTGGACTTCCTTTTCTTTTGATCCAGTCGAGAGTATTATTCAGGCAATTATCATTCCCCTTCTGGTTTTTATTATTCCCATTCACATTAGCATGGTGGGTTTATTACTAACATTGATGACGATATTTGGCGTTCTCAATCACACAGGTTATGAAGTTTATCCACATTCATGGATGCGTGGTTTTTGGAGTAAAAATTGGATCACACCAACGCACCATACCCTTCATCATCACAAGTTTAATTGCAATTATGGTCTTTATTTTCGGTTTTGGGACAAATTGATGAATACAGATGTAATGCTAAAAACACCATTTATTATTCAGGAAAATAGAAATAACTAATTGGGGCTTGCTGAAAAAGTGGCAAAAAGCAAGATCAGCAAACCCTAGATAATATTCATTTAACACTTAGAGAATGTTTGATAGCTTGCGTAGCGTTAGCCATAAAGTCTTTCATAGTGTATCAAATGTTGTTTTACCCCTCCCTAACCCTCCCCGTCGCAAAGGTGAGGGGACTTGATTTTCTGTTATCCCCCCTTGCAAAGGCTACGGTGTACACACAAGTGATTGAATCGCTATTATTTCTCAAATTACCCCACCCTAACCCTCCCCGATGTATTGGGGAGGGGACTAATTTTTCCGGTTTCCCCCATTTCCAAGGGGGGACTAAGGGGGGTAAGCAATCATACCTGATATCACTTTATAGCTACGCCAAGCTATGCCTGATGCCTCCGGCACCCGCAGGGATACGGCACACTTCGTGAACGCTATCAAACAACCTCTAATTGCAAATTTGTTAGTTTTTGCTCCCGTTACTTTTGCTGTAAATATCCCCGATTTATTTCACAAATCGGGGATATTTATAGTCTAATATGGCCAAGTCCAATTGCGGATTTCTGGCATATCTTCACCATGTTTCTGGATATAATGCTTATGTTCAATCAGAGTATTTTCTAATTTTTGCTTCACATAAGCGGCTTTAGAACCTAATTGCGGTACACGATCAATTACATCCATGACCAAGTGGAATCTATCTAAATCATTCATTACCACCATATCAAAAGGTGTGGTTGTTGTTCCTTCTTCTTTATAACCACGCACATGAATATTTTGGTGATTTGTATGCCGATAGGTGAGACGATGAATTAACCAAGGATAACCATGAAATGCAAAGATAACGGGTTTGTCAGTTGTGAAAATTATATCAAAATCTTTGCTATTTAAACCATGTGGATGTTCACTTTGTGGCTGTAGTGTCATCAAATCAACAACATTCACAACTCGCACTTTTAAATCTGGGAAATTTTGTCGTAAAATGTCCACTGCTGCTAAAGTTTCCAAAGTAGGAACATCTCCAGCACAAGCCATAACTACATCAGGTTCACCATCTTGATCATTACTAGCCCATTCCCAAATTCCTAACCCTTTGGTGCAATGTTTAATTGCTGCATCCATGTCTAAATATTGTAATGCAGGTTGTTTACCAGCAACAATCACGTTGACATAATTACGACTTCTTAAACAATGGTCAGTTACTGATAGTAAAGTGTTAGCATCTGGGGGAAGATAAACCCGAATGATTTCTGCTTTTTTGTTAATTACATGATCAATAAAACCAGGATCTTGGTGCGAGAAACCATTATGATCTTGTCGCCAAACATGAGAAGTGAGAAGATAATTTAAAGATGCAATTGGTCTTCTCCAAGTAATATGACGTGTTGTTTTCAACCATTTAGCGTGTTGGTTGAACATGGAATCAATGATGTGAATAAATGCTTCATAACAGGAGAAGAAACCATGACGACCTGTTAGCAGATATCCTTCTAACCATCCTTGACAATTGGTTTCACTGAGGATTTCCATAACTCGACCATTGGGTGATAAATGCTCATCTTCAGGGAGAGTTTCAGCATCCCAAGAGCGGTTTGTCACCTCAAATAAAGGATCTAGACGATTTGATGCGGTTTCGTCAGGTCCAAAAACCCGAAAGTTGCGGCTTTCGTCGTTGAGTTTCATTATGTCGCGGAGAAACTTACCAGTAACTTTAGTAGCTTCGGCGTTAACTGTCCCTGGTTTGGCTACTTCTACCGCATAATCGCTAAAATCAGGCATTTTCAAATCACGCAGCAAAATTCCGCCATTTGCGTGGGGGTTGTCTCCCATGCGACGCTGACCTTTGGGTGCGAGTTCTGCAAGTTCAGGAATCAGTTGACCATTGGTGTCAAACAGTTCTTCCGGTTTATAACTTTTCAGCCAATCTTCCAGCAATTGCAGATGTTCCGGTTTACCAGCTATATCACTAAAGGGGACTTGATGCGATCGCCAATAACCTTCTGTTTTCTTCCCGTCCACTTCCTTAGGACCTGTCCAACCTTTAGGAGTGCGTAAAACAATCATCGGCCATTGCGGTCTTTTTTGGAAACCATGTATCCGCGCTTCTCTTTGGATACTTTGAATTTCAGGAATGATTGTATCTAATACCGCCGCCATTTTTTGGTGAACCTCAGCCGGATCTGACCCTTCCACAAAGTAAGGTTTATAGCCATAGCCAATAAATAGACTTTCGAGTTCTGCGTGAGGTATCCGTGCTAATACTGTAGGATTAGCAATTTTATAACCATTCAAATGCAGAATTGGTAAAACTGCACCATCAGTAACAGGGTTGATAAACTTGTTAGAATGCCAGCTAGTAGCCAAGGGTCCAGTTTCTGCTTCTCCGTCACCCACAACCGCCGCAACTATCAAATCAGGGTTATCAAAAACAGCACCATAGGCGTGAACCAAAGCATAACCCAGTTCTCCCCCTTCATGGATAGAACCGGGGGTTTCTGGGGCAACGTGGCTGGGAATACCACCAGGAAAGGAGAATTGTTTGAATAGTTTCTGAATCCCCTCCTCATCTTGGGAGATGTTGGGGTAATATTCGCTATATGTACCTTCTAAGTAGGTATTGGCAACAAGTCCGGGTCCACCATGTCCGGGACCAGCTATGTAAATTGCATTGAGGTCGTATTTTTTAATAACTCGGTTGAAGTGGGCGTAAATCAAGTTTAGCCCTGGAGTAGTTCCCCAATGTCCTAAGAGTCGGGGTTTGACGTGTTCTTGTTTGAGAGGTTGTTTGAGTAAAGGGTTATCAAGAAGGTATATC
The DNA here is from genome assembly GCA_031376645.1 of Dolichospermum sp. OTE_75_concoct_329_sub. GTDB lineage: Bacteria > Cyanobacteriota > Cyanobacteriia > Cyanobacteriales > Nostocaceae > Dolichospermum. Next base: position 3,819 of record JANMEE010000112.1, read on the forward strand.
TGTCCAACTGAGAGATAGTTAGCAGCCCGCCAGTAAGCGTTGATTTTTTGTAATTCCGTTTCCGACAATAGTTGACTCTCTACAATACTAGCAATAGTCATTTTCAACTCCATACAATGTATTTGTTTAATAAGTTTAGTTCTTATATGAACTTAAACTTATAATTTCGCGGAAAAATCAGATAACTTAGTTTTAAAGGCAAATTAAATCGTCCGTAATGACACTGGCGCGACATTGACACAAGATATCACTATCAATTATACTAGTGTTTAGTATTAACATCAATACTTTTGACAGTTGCAGCATTCGTACTACTCGAATATCCACTATTTACACATCAATAATTAGAGCTATGAAACTCGTTAACTCCTCTTCGACAACAGTCTCGAAAAAGCTATCAAGTATCAATTACGACCAAGTTGCAGCCATAACCACAGATAATGATGGTGCTGTCTATGTCAGTGGTTATACTTATCGCAACCTGGATGGACAGATTAATAACGGTAATTGGGATGCCTTTATCACCAAATACCTACCAGATGGCACTAAGTCCTGGACAAATCTGTTGGGAGGTAGCGATTATGATCAAGCTATAGCTATAAAAACAGGTAGCGACGGTGCTATTTATATCAGTGGCTATACTGGAGGCGACATGGATGGACAGACTAATAATGGTAGTGCTGATGTCTTTATCACCAAATACCTACCAGATGGCACTAAGTCCTGGACTAATCTGTTGGGAGGTAGCGAGCATGACCAATTCACATCCCTAACTACAGACAGTGACGGTGCTATCTATGTCAGTGGTTATACTTATGGCGACATGGATGGACAGACTAATAATGGTGGTGCTGATGCCTTTATCACTAAATACCTACCAGATGGCACTAAGTCCTGGACAAAGCTGTTTGAAGGTAGCGATTATGACATTACCGCAGATATAATCACAGTCGGCGACTATGCTACCTATCCCAGATATATTTATAGCAACCTGGATGAAGAGACTAATAACGGTATTGATGATGACTTGATCACCAAGCCAGTTGATAATATTGCAACAGACTGGACAAAGCTGTTTGAAGGTAAGAGTGATGACTATACCAATGCCATAACCACAGGCAGCGACGGTGCTGTCTATATCAGTGGTTATACTTTGGGCAACCTGGATGGACAGATTAATAATGGTTATTATGATGCCTTTATCACCAAATACCTACCAGATGGCACTAAGTCCTGGACAAAACTGTTGGGAAGTAGCGATTATGACCAAGTTACATCTCTGAAAACAGGTAGCGACGGTGCTATCTATATAAGTGGATATACGTATAGTGACATGGATGGACAGACTAATAACGGTAGTCTTGATGTCTTTATCACCAAATATCTACCAGATGGCACTAATTCCTGGACAAAGCTGTTGGGAAGTAGCGATTATGACCAAGCCACAGCTATGACCACAAGCAGCGACGGTGCTATCTATATCAGTGGTTCTACTGGAGGCGACCTGGATGGACAGACTAATAATGGTAGTGCTGATGCCTTTATCACCAAATACCTAGCAGATGGCACTAAGTCCTGGACAAAGCTATTGGGAGGTAGCGATTATGAACAAGTCACAGCCCTGATCACAGGCAGCGATGGTGCTATATATGTCAGTGGTTATACTTATGGCGACATGGATGGACAGACTAATAATGGTGGTGGCGCTGATGCTTTTATCACCAAATACTTAGCAGATGGCACTAAGTCCTGGACAAATCTGTTGGGAGGTAGCGGTTTTGACCACGCCACAGCCCTAAACACAGACAGCGACGGTGCTATCTATGTCAGTGGTTATACTTATGGCGACCTGGATGGACAGACTAATAATGGTTATTATGATGCCTTTATTACCAAATACCTAGCAGATGGCACTAAGTCCTGGACAAAGCTGTTGGGAGGTAGCGATTATGATCAAGACACAGGCAGCGACGTTGTTGTCTGTATTGATTATCCTTATATCAACCTGGATGGACAGACTAATAATGGTGGTGGTGATGCCTTTCTTACCAAGCTACTAGTTAATAATATCTCCCCTACCAACACTATCGCCCTAGCTGTATCACCCAGCAATGTGACTGAAGACGGAACCACCAACCTGGTTTACACCTTCACCCGCACAGGAGTCACAACCAACGCCTTAACAGTCAACTACAACGTTAGCGGTACAGCTAATTTCAATAACGACTACACCCAAATAGGTGCAGCATCCTCTAAAGCCACGAAAGGAACTATTACCTTTGCAGCAGGTGCAACTACAGCCATTCTAACTATTGACCCCACAGCAGATACCACCGTTGAAAGTGATGAAACCGTGGCTTTAAAATTAGCTACAGGAACAGGTTACACCATTGGCACAACTACTGCTGTCACCGGAACTATTACCAATGATGACACTAGAGTTACCCTAGGCGTATCACCCAGAAGTGTGACTGAAGACGGAACCACCAATCTGGTTTACACTTTCACCCGCAAAGGAGTCACAACCAATGCCTTAACAGTCAACTACAACGTCAGCGGCACAGCCACTTTCAATGACGACTACATCCAAATAGGTGCAGCATCCTATACAGCTACAACAGGAACCATTAACTTTGCAGCAGGTGCAACTACAGCCACTCTCACCATAGACCCCACAGCAGATACCACCATTGAAAGTAATGAAACTGTAGCTTTAATATTAGCTACGGGAACAGGTTACACCGTTGGCACATCTACTGCTGTAACCGGAACTATTACCAATGATGATTTCCCTAGTATTAACTTGAGTCCTAACCAAACTGTGGTTGAAGGTAATACCAGTCCTCAAAGTGTCACCTATACTGTTACTCTCTCCAATCCTAGCACCCAAATCATTACCGTTAAATATGCTACTGCTAATGGTACGGCTATATCAGGATTAGACTATACTAGTAAATCAGGAACTCTGACTTTTGCTCCTGGTGTCACCAATCAAAGTTTCAAGATTCCCATTCTCAACAATCATCTGAATGAGGCTGATGAAACCTTTATCTTACAACTGACTGCCCCCACCAATGCGGTATTAAGTGCAAACTCAACTGTTAGCACAACTATTACTGATAGTCTCACTGCCTCTGTGACAACCAACTTACCTAATAATGTAGAAAATCTCACTCTCATCGGAACAGGTGCGATTGACGGTACAGGTAACGCAGGCAATAACGTCATCACAGGTAATAGTGCTAATAATACCCTTGCAGGTTTAAATGGCAATGATACTCTTGTCGGTTTGAATGGCAATGATACATACTCTTTTGTTGCTAAGACTGCATTAGGAACTGACACAATTATCGAAACTACAAAAGGTGGAATTGATACCCTTAACTTCACAGGCACAACTACTGCTATAAATGTGAATTTAGGTGTAAGCACCTTGCAGACAGTTAATAGCAACTTGAAACTCATTCTCTCTGCCAATAACGTCATTGAAAACACCACTGGTGGCACAAAAAATGACCGTCTCACGGGTAATACACTGAATAATACCTTAAATGGCGGTGATGGAAATGACCAACTGCAAGGGTTAGAAGGAAATGACAACCTTTGGGGAGGAGCAGGTAATGATATTCTCAACGGTGGCAGCGGTAATGATAGCCTCTGGGGAGGACTTGGTAATGATATTCTCAACGGTAGCAGCGGTAATGATATCTTAACGGGAGGACTTGGTGATGATATCTTAACGGGAGGAGTTGGTAATGATAAATATCTCTTTCAAAGCTCTAGTGTCTTTGCTACCAGCTTAGGCATTGATTACATTAGCGATTTTGAAGCGGGATCAGACCAAATTGTATTAAGTAAAACTACTTTTAATGCCATTACTAATACTGTGGGACAGGCTCTAACTGATTTTGCAGTGGTCACTGATGATGAATTTGTAAACGCCAGTGATGCTCGTGTTGTCTTTAGTCAAAGAACGGGAAGTCTGTTCTATAACCAAGACGGAAATCTTTTAGGTGCAAACGCAGTGTTTGAGTTTGCTAGTTTAGGTAATCCTAATATCACCCTCAGTAGTAGTAACTTCAGTTTGATTGTTTAGAAAAAAAATGAACTGCTTGCAGCAGCTCTAGTAGTCTGTCAAGAACTAATTGACGAGTTCATTCGTTGCCATTTTCCTTCTTCCTTCTTCCTTCTTCCTTCGTGTCCTTCGTGCCTATATCCCTCCGGTCCCGTCAGGGATACGTGGTTCGTTTCTGATCCGTCAAAATTTATTTGACAGACTACTAGTTCCCTCCAAGACGCTTGAGCGAACGCTATCCAATCTTGTGGGATGGGCATCTTGCCCATCTTTGGATTATTAGCAGGCTTTTTGAACCGCACCACCAGAAATTTTGGGATATTTTTTTAATTTGAAGTCTCCTACGATAAGATTCTCAAGCACAGTATTGCCATAATTCATGATAGAACTCGACTGGAAAACCGTCAAAACCTACGAAGACATCCTTTACCAAAAAACCGACGGTATTGCCAAAATTACCATTAATCGTCCCCACAAACGTAACGCCTTCCGTCCCAAAACCGTATTTGAACTATATGAAGCCTTTTGGGATGCAAAAGAAGACACTAGTATTGGTGTAGTTCTCTTTACTGGTGCGGGACCCCACACAGACGGTAAATATGCCTTCTGTTCAGGAGGTGATCAAAGCGTCCGTGGATCAGCAGGTTATGTAGATGATGCAGGCATTCCCCGGTTAAACGTTTTAGACTTGCAACGTCTCATTCGTTCCATGCCTAAAGTAGTCATTGCCTTAGTCGCCGGTTATGCTATTGGCGGCGGTCATGTATTACACTTAATTTGTGATTTAACTATTGCGGCTGATAACGCCATTTTTGGGCAAACAGGACCCAAAGTCGGCAGTTTTGACGGTGGTTTTGGTGCGAGTTACCTAGCGCGGATAGTAGGGCAAAAAAAAGCCCGAGAAATCTGGTTTCTCTGCCGTCAATATAATGCCCAAGAAGCTTTAGACATGGGTTTAGTTAATACCGTTGTCCCGATAGAACAACTAGAAACAGAAGGAATAAAATGGGCCCAAGAAGTCTTAGAAAAAAGTCCCATAGCCATTCGTTGTCTCAAATCAGCATTTAACGCCGACTGTGACGGACAAGCTGGTTTACAAGAACTTGCCGGTAATGCTACTCTGCTTTATTACATGACAGAAGAAGGCGCAGAAGGAAAACAAGCGTTTTTGGAAAAACGTCCCCCTAACTTTCGAGATTTTCCCTGGTTACCTTAAATTTATACCAAAATCGCACTTATCAAAAGGTGCGATTTTTGGATAGCTAACCAAACCCCAATTCTCAAGAAAATTTCTCGTTACAGGAGGGGTGATAAGAGAAAAAAAGCTACTGAATCTCTGCCGCACCAGTACAGGCAACCCGAAAACCAGTACTACTGTAGTGGTCGAGGAAATGGTGGGTGTTGCGATAAGCAGAGCGGCAAGAAGCTGAACTGTTACCCCACGAACCACCGCGCAACACTTTGATTTGACTGATTCGACTAATCCAAGCACTACCATCTACAGGTGTACTTCTGTAGCTATCAGACAAGTTATCCTCACACCATTCACAAACATTGCCGTGCATATCATATAGACCAAAAGCATTAGGAAGAAATTTTCCTACTTCTGTGGTTTTTCCATGTCTCATATTATAATTTACCAAACCATCGGTGATGTTATCACCAAAATAATAGCGAGTTGTAGTTTTTGCTCTACAGGCATACTCCCATTCAGACTCACTAGAGAAACGATACAATTTACCTGTAGCTTGACTTAGTCTAGTACAAAATTCCTGTGCGTCAAGCCATGAAACTTGTTCAACGGGAAGATTTTCACCTTTAAAAAATGATGGTTTAGGATTTAAATCAGTTTTCACTTTTGGTAAACTTGCGACCTTTTTCCATTGTGCTTGGGTAACGGGGTATTTTCCCATGTAGAAAGGTTGAATCGTTACTTCATGCTGGGGACTTTCCCGATGATATCGTCCTTCTTCATTTTCCGGTGAACCCATGAGGAATTTGCCACCGGGTATGGCTATCATATCTAAGATGACACCATTTCCCAGATTTTCTGTAAATGATGCAAATTTAGGTATTGAATGTGATTGGATATGTAATAAACCCAACAAGTCTCGAAATTTCCGAATAGTTTGGGGACAGTTTTGTCCACTTTGTAGTGATGTGTTTGGTATCCAGGCTGTCATAGTAGATCGAGGACGGGTTTCTTACAGAGTATAATATATTTAGGTAGATAATGCAAATAATTAAAAAAAAATACTTAAAGTCATTGCAGTAAGTTGGGTTTCGTGGCTCAACCCAACCTACGGATCTAAAAATCATTCATCAAATGATTAAAAAAGATCCAGAATTACCGTTTATTTTTGACATGATTAGCACCTGTATAACCTGTGGCTACCCAAATAACTGCTCTAGCTCCATCCCGAATAGATTTTTGAATAGGTTCTGGTGAATTTTCTGAAGGAACAGATACGGGTTTAAAATTCATACCTCGACTACCTAAAACAATTTCACCAACGACGCAAGCACGACGCATATGAAAGTCAGATGTGATTAAATAAACACTTTTGATGCCACGAGATTGTAATTCATCCACTATGGTAGTAAAATTAGTAACCGTGTCTACAGCTTCATAATCTAAGGTTAAACGTCGGGTATCAATACCTGCCTTAGCAAATATTTTTTTAGTAGACTGAGGTGGACTACCCCCAGAAATCCAAATGGGTATGTTTGGATATTGATGAGCTAGTTTGGCTGTAAACTTTTCCCTTTCTAATGAGCGAGTAGAACCTCCCAAAACTAAGATTGCTTGTGGTTGAACAAATTGGCTTTGTATTGCTTTGTACCCCCACCAGATGAATAAGGGTAAGATGCAAGCCACAAACCGTACAGATTTACCTGTCAACAGTGACTGATTCAAGGCTTTATAGGTATGTCTATTCGGACTAGAATTTTCTTTAAAAATCAGCACAATGACGCACAGGGATGATGGTTAGTATAAGTTTGTGCAAAGTATGCCTAGAAAGAATTTGGTAACTTTGCAATCATAGTAACTGAATCTACATTGCTGTATTTTCTGCCATATCCTAAACTATCTTAAAAAATTAATCAAAGGTGTCTCACCACTCATAAAACCTCGCGGTATGCGGGAAACTCAGTGGCTTTAGCCCTGAGAGGGAAGCGACACGAGTGAATTTATTCACTGTGGTATTTAAATGCTGATTTTTGAATGGATATAATCCCGGGAACCAGCAAACCCGTTTAAGT
>JANMEE010000115.1:0-56809 GCA_031376645.1 Dolichospermum sp. OTE_75_concoct_329_sub
ACTTCACCCTGTAACCAATTCTTTTGCCATTGAGCAAAGTCTGCATATTGAATTGTTAAAGGTGCTAATGAAGAAGATTTACCATTATTAAAATCTTGATAAAGAGTAGATAATTCACTGTGAAATACCCCCATTGACCAACCATCAATAATGATATGATGAAAGTTTATTAATAAAATATGACTGGTTTTTGTCAGCCGGAATATTTTAGCTCTAAACAACGGACTAACGGTTAAATCAAATGGCAAATTTACTTCTGTTTTGACTAACTCTTCTATTTGTTTTTGTGCCTCTAAATCAACTATAGATATAGCAAAATTTAAAGTTGGAGTAATAATTTGTACAGGTAAATCATCAATTGTAATAAAACTTGTTCGTAAAATTTCGTGCCTTTCTATAATCTTATGGAAAGCTTTTTCGAGAGAACTTTGGTTTAGTTTACCTTCTAGTTGCAAAGCGAATGATACATTATATGTGGCACTTTTTTCTTCTAATTGATAGAGAAACCACATCCTCAGTTGAGCAAAAGATAACGGCAGATTTTCTCTTTTTTTGAGAGTTTCTATAATCGTTAAATCTTTTTCTGGATAATATTTTTGCTCAATTACTTTAGCTAATTCAGCAGGAGTAGGATATTTGAATAAAGTCTTTATGGGAATTTCTTGTTTAAATGCTTCTTGTAAACGAGAAATAACTTGGGTAGCTAAAATTGAATGTCCTCCTATTTCAAAGAAATTATCTTCTCGACTGATTGCGGAAATTCCGAGTATATTACTCCAAATTAAGATGATGATTTCTTCGGTGAGACTACTGGGAGGAATAAATTTTGTTTCTCTCAATAATTCTGGTTTTGGCAGAGCGCGACGATCTACTTTGCCATTGGGTGTGATGGGGAAAATTTCCAGTGTGACAAATACCGATGGAATCATGTACTCTGGTAATTTCGGTTTGAGAAATTGACGCAGTTCTGCCTGAGTTAATATTGCTTGGTTTTCAGAAGTAATGTAGGCAATTATTCTTTTATCTCCTGGGTTGTCTTCACGAACTATAGCTACTGCATTTGAGATATCAGGATGTTGATTTAAAATAGCTTCAATTTCCCCTAACTCAATGCGAAAACCCCGAATTTTGACTTGATGATCAATGCGTCCAATATATTCAATATTGCCATCTGGTAAGTAGCGAGCCAAGTCTCCTGTTTTATAAAGGCGTGCATTAGGATCAGAACTGAATGGATGAGAAATAAATTGGGTACTCGTCAAATCTGGACGATTTATATATCCTCGAATTGGATCATCAACACCAATAAATAATTCGCCGATAACCCCAATAGGTAAGGGTTGAAGATGGATATCTAGGATAAAAATCTGAACATTTTGAATAGGATGACCAATGGGAGGTAAGGTTTTCCAAGTTTGAGGACTGCCAATCAATGTATAAGCCGTAACCACATGACTTTCCGATGGTCCATAGTGATTATGCAATATACATTTGGGATGTTGGGTAAACCAATTAGCAATGGATGGTGTAATCTGCAATTGCTCTCCTGCGGTAATTATTTCTCTTAGAGATGGGCATGATTGCTCCTGACTTTTAGCAATTTCTGCAAGGTTTTGTAGTGCAATGAAAGGTAAAAATAGTCGTTCTATCTCTTGATTATGCAAGAACTGTAATAATGCAACTGCGTCTTTGCGCGTTTCGTCAGCAATCAATATGAGAGTGCCACCAGCTAAACAGGTTGAAAAGATTTCTTGAAATGACACATCAAAACTAATTGGTGTAAATTGCAGTGTTTTGCCTCCTAAACCTATACTGGAGTTTTGCAATTGCCATTCCAAAAGATTTACTAGGGGTTTGTGATTCAAGAGGATTCCCTTGGGTTTGCCTGTAGAACCGGATGTGTATATCAGGTATGCTAAGTTGTTTGGTTTTGCCTCGCTATTGAGGTTTTTCTTGCTCTCATAATTAATTTTTTTCCAATCAGTATTAAGGGAAATTACATGAGCTTTATTTGATGGTAGTTTTTCAATTAGTGATGTTTGAGTTAATAAAATGGATATTTGAGAGTCATCTAGCATGAAAGCAAGACGCTCTTGAGGATAGTTAGGATCTAAAGGAACATAAGCACCTCCGGCTTTTAATATTCCTAATAACCCAATGATCATTTCCAGCGATCGCTCTACACAAATTCCCACCAATACGTCTGGTTTTACTCCCAGTTTTTGCAAATAGTGGGCTAGTTGATTAGCACATTGATTAAGTTCTAAATAAGTTAATTCTTGCTCTTCAAAAACAACAGCAACCTGATTCGGTGTTCTTTCTGCCTGTTCTTCAAATAACTGATGAATACATTTATCATTTGGATAATTTGCTTGAGTTTGATTCCATTCTATTAATAATTGATGTCTCTCTCTAGCTGTGAGAATTGATAACTTTGTTACCGGAATTTCAGGATTAGCGACAATTTCTGTTAATAATTGTTGAAAATGTCCACTCATTCTGTTAATCGTGGCATCTGTAAATAAATCTGTATTATATTCCCACGTTCCCATTAATCCATTGGTGGTTTCTGTTAATGATAGAGTTAGATCAAATTTGCTTGTTTGGTTGTTTAAATTAATTGATTCCATGGTTAAATCTGGAATTTTTATGGTTTCTTGCAGTGTATTTTGCAAGACAAACATCACTTGAAATATTGGACTATGACTGAGATTTCTTTCTGGTTGTAGTTCCTCCACTAATTTTTCAAATGGTATATCTTGATGACTATAGGCATCCAAACATATTTCTTTCACTTTTATTAATAATTCCTGAAAACTGGGATGATTAGAAAAATTGATTCTCAGTGCTAAGGTATTGGCAAAGAAACCAATTAAAGACTCGATTTCTTGGCGATTACGATTAGCGATAGCTGTTCCCACAATAATATCTTCCTGCCCACTGTAGCGATATAATAATGTTTGAAATGCCGCCAGTAGAGTCATAAACAATGTCACCTCTTCTTGCTGACTCAAGGCTTTTAGTTGATTGGTTAGAACCGAGGAAATTTCTACAGATAGAGACGCACCGTTATAAGTTTGAATTGGTGGACGTGGATAATCTGTAGGTAGTTGTAAAATAGGAAGAATACCGCCTAATTGTTCTTGCCAATAAGATAGTTGAGATTCTAAAACTTCACCCTGTAACCAATTCTTTTGCCATTGAGCAAAGTCTGCATATTGAATTGTTAAAGGTGCTAATGAAGAAGATTTACCATTATTAAAATCTTGATAAAGAGTAGATAATTCACTGTACAATACTCCCTTTGACCAACCATCAGAGGCAATATGGTGTATCACTATTAGCAAAATATGCTCAGATTCATTTAACTTAATCAAACTAGCCCGTAACATTAAATCTAATGTTAGTTTAAAGGTGTGTTTTGATTCTTCTTGTAAAATAGATTGCAAAGCTACAGACTGTTCTTGATTTGATAAATTACTTAGGTTTATCAAAGGCATTTTAAAAACCCATTCTTGAGTAATTACCTGAATTGGAACTTCGTCATTAACAATAAACTGGGTACGCAGAGACTCATGCCGTTCTATAATTGTGGTTAAGGCTTGTTGTAAAGCATCAATATTCAGGTGTCCTTTAATTTTTATAGCTTCCATCATAAATTGTTGGTGTTGGTTGATGATAATAAACTAAATTAATTGTGAGGATGGGTTTAACGGTGATAAATTATTGCAAGAAATATAATTTTTCATGCAGTTTATATTCAGGATTTATTAACATAAATTTTATAAATCATTCACAACTAAGTAGGTGAACACAATAAAATCAATCTGTGTAAAGAAAAGTAAAATCGCCTAAACCCTCTTCAATCTTGCCTTTTGCCTTGCCATAACGACAATTTTTAATGCTAACCTACTTATCAGTTATGATTGCTTACCCCCCTTAGTCCCCCCGATGTATTGGGGGGAAACAGAAAAATCAAGTCCCCTCCCCTTTCTAAGGCTACGGTGTACACACAAGTGATCTGACTATCCAAGACAAGCCCTGGCGATTATAAATCGCGGCTACACAAACAAAGTCCACCTCCGTGGACTAAGAAAAAATACTTATTTTTAACCCACGGAGGTGGGTTTTGCCTGTGTAGTTGCGGTTTCTAACCGCCGATTTAATCTTAAATAGAACTTGTGTGTACACCGTAGCCTTTCTAAGGGGAGGGTTAGGGAGGGGTAAAACAATCTTTGATACACCATGAGAGACTTTTAAAACAGCCTCTAAACGATAAATTTCTACTTGTTGCTGTTGTGGATTGATTAACCATACAAAATCCCCATCCTGTAAATCCTTTAATCCTGACAATCCTGATTCTGACAAATTAACACCCAGATACCCTGATAGTATAACCAACCAAATAAAGCTAAGGAGATTACACCATAACTTTTAATAGTAATTAAGTTGTCTTGCACAAACTTAATTAAAGATTCTTTATTCATTTTTATTCTACCTAAACTATAACTCAAGTAATAAATCATGCCAATTTTCTAAAGAAAAATTCCCAGCTTGCTAAATCTTTTGAAAATCTTTATCGCATGAAACAACAATCAGATTATTCTCTATAGCAGTAGCAGCAATCTATAGATCATTTTCACCAATACCCAGATCAGTAATTTTTGTTTTCCTGCGTTTATTTCTTTCCTTGGGTGCAAATTTTTCCATAATTTTTGCTTTTAGTTTTGCATAAATATGGCTAACTCCATCATTTATTTCATAAATAGAAATATCTTCTATATGACTAATAAAGTTGATTAGGATTGTTTAATGCTATTTCTGAATAACAACCGTTGTCCCGATATTAGCCCACTTAAATAACCATTTAGCGTGATTGGGGGCAAGATTCACACAGCCATGACTGATAGGTGTACCAAATCTATTATGCCAATATGCTCCGTGAATAGCATAATTACCTTGATAATACATAGTGTAGGGAACATTGGCAACATCATATCCCCTACCACGCATTCGGGTTTTTTTTAGCTTTGTTTGAATTTTAAACCTACCAATGCGAGTAGGAGTGGATTTTTTACCAGAAGAAATTTTGACTACATATACAGGTTTTTCCCCTTCCCAAGCAATTAAACGTTGTTGTGAGAGATCAATTTGAATCCAACGGGTTTCAGATTTTTTGAGTTTTTGAGTAGCTATAAAAGTCTTCTGTGGGCGGGATTTTGCCCATACTTCACTAGAAACAGCATTAAAAATAGTTGCAGAAACTACAGTACCCGCAATTAACATTTTTAAGGTATGAACCCAATAAGAATTAATAAGGTCTTTCATAGTAAATGCACTGATTGATAACTGGTAACTGAGAAAAAACTCTTACCTAACCACTACTGTAACCTCTGCATAAGAGCTTTCGCTTGTGCCGTAATTTCTTGCCAATTTCCCTGTAACACTGATGCTAGCGGAAATAATTCTCCACTCAACCCTACGGCCACTGCACCAGCTTCTAAAAAAGCCTGAGCATTTTCTAACATTACACCCCCCGTAGGGATTAAGGGAATATGCCCAAGCGGTCCTTGTAAACTTTTAATATAATTTGTTCCGCCCACAGCTTGCACAGGAAATACTTTTACACAACTTGCGCCATAATTCCAAGCGGTAATAATTTCCGTCGGTGTCAATGCACCAGGAATCATCGGGATATTTTGAGCGACTGCGGTTTTAATCATTTCCGGATCAGTGTGGGGACTGAAGAGAAATTGCGCCCCACAAGCGATCGCTTCTTGTAACTGTTGGACATTAAACAACGTCCCTGTACCAATCATACAGTTAGGTAATTGGCTGCGGAGTTGGGAAATTAATTCGGGTGCGTGATCGCAATTCCACGTAATTTCAATTAGCCCCATTCCCCCAGATGCTACAGCTATTGCCATTTGTTCACCCCATACCATCTTTGGGGCGCGAATAACAGCGATCGCTCGATGTATTTTTAACTGTGACAACCAAACTTGATTAGGCATTTTTACTGTGACTCGTAACCAAGAGGTCAAAAACCTCAAAATAAGTATGACCTAGTATCGCAGGACGGAATTAAAAATTGAAATTTTTAATGGTTGGTTGACTTACGCCGTTGTGTACTAGAAACAGAATTTTGGCATTGCTGATAGCCATATTGAAATATGAAATTAGGAAATTCAACCTTTGCAAGCTTGATTCTTTGCGTCTTTATGTCTACTCTGCGGGATCTCTAAGAGAGATTGCGTGAGACATATTCATAATTTGATCAGCAACCCTAGAATTTTCACTTCCTCGCTGCAACTCCTCCAGCATAACAGTACTCCATTTAGTGGTGGGATATCAGTTGGATGACAACAATTACATCTTGCTTATTCACTCAACCTATGGCATACTAGATATATCACTAAGTCTATCGAGTTACCGTAGTTTAAATATGGCTATCACAAAGCAGAACACACCAACATCTTTAAACATCAATATTCAAGATTCCCAACCAGTTGATTTGTTCCGGTTATCCCAATTACCACGACTTTTCTGGCATTTCTCTGCTTACGGGATAATTTTTGGAATTCTCATACTCAGCTTGATTTTTCTGAGTATTCTTTGCGACCCTCGTGTTATGGAGATCAGTGAATGGGAATTAAACAGCATCAATTAAACGGGGAAAACATCGTGAAAATGCTTATAATCAAAATAACGATGTCCATCAGGTGTATTGTGGATAATATCCACAAATTGATGATTCCACAAAATCTCATTAGCACCATAACTATGACGTGCATGGACAATCTGTGTCACAGTTTCATCAATCCCACTTACCGAAATCATGAGTATAGTATGAGTCTGATTGAGTAATTCTGAAGTCATGCCGTAGAGAGGGCTAGACTCATCAATAATGTGCATCACTGTCCAAGATAAAGAAAAGTTAGGTGTTTGATTTCTCACCAGCTTAAGATCATATATTTTTCGCATAGATTCACCCTCTAAGGTGATATCATCGCGCATTAAATACACCCCCATTTGGGCCTCTAAAATCATATTCCGGCGCTGGTTAGCAGTGCGAAAAATTAAAGTTGGCATTCCCTCATGTTGTGTAATTACTACTACACGACTAAACATAACGCGAGCAGTTGGGCGCGAAAACCGCGCAAATGCCAATCCCGTCATTAATGCAATTCCCATCACACCAATCATCGCTTCAATAGTCACAATTATATTTGCATACAGTGTGGTGGGATACATTGCCCCATAACCAATAGATGCCAAAGTTTGCACACTGAAGAAAAAAGCATCTAGAAAAGAACCTGGTTTAGCATTAGCAATACAATTTCCTCCTAACCAGTAAACAAAAGCAAATAAAATGTTAATAGCTATATAAGAACTCCAAATCAGCAGAAAAAAGCCAATCCAAGGAATTGTCAACAATAAATGGTAAGGATCATCCCAGTAGGAATACCATTCACCCATGCCCATAATCTTGAATTGTCCATTATGGATTTGAATATGAACTCGTTGGTGCTGGTGTTTTCCCAGCTTCTGGAAAAATCTCTGTAATTTAAATTTCATGAGCAGTAAGTAAAAGTCTAGTGAATGGTAGGATGACTAAAGATAAATATATTTAATTAACAATGAATCGAATTTTTTGGATTACTGCTTTAATTGCTTTTATTAACTCCCTGAGTTTTACAATTTTAATCCCCATAATTTATCTTTATGGTAAACAATTTGGTTTAAATGATTTCCAAACCAGTTTATTATTTTCCACATACTCTATTGCTCAATTTTTCGCCACTCCCGTAATTGGTAAACTCTCTGACAGATTTGGGCGGAAACCATTATTAATAATCAGTTTAGCAGGAACAGTAATGGCTAATACCGTAGCCGGAACTGCCACAACAGCAAGTTTACTATTTTTAGCCAGATTTTTAGATGGTATCACAGGCGGAAATGCTTCCGTTGCCCAAGCTGTTATATCTGATGTTACCAGTCAAAAAGATCGCGCTCAGGCATTCGGGATTTATGGTGCAGCAATGGGATTAGGCTTTGTTCTTGGACCAGCTACAAGTTTAGTAGCACAGCAAGTTTCTTTAGGAACAGCATTTTTAGTTTCCGGTGCAGTTGCTTTGATAGCAATGTTAATGACAATATTTTTATTACCAGAAACTCTCAAAAATAAATCCCCAAAAGCTACTAATATATTTGATTTAGGTTTAGATAATTTAATTAAAGGTTTTGCCATGCCAGGAATTGGAATTTTATTATTCATTAACTTTTGCACAGGAACAACATTTACCATGTTTACCTATGCCTTTCAACCCTATTTTATTAAAGTTTTAGATCAAAATAATCAATCCTTAACACTTTTATTTCTCACATTTGGCACATTGGGCGTAATTATGCAAACATGGGGAGTATCTGTTCTCCGTCGCAAATTTAATGTGGTAAAAATATTATTTTTAGGCTTATTTGTTCGCAGTTTATCATTTATGTTGATGCCTGTTTGGCCTAGCATCACTTATTTTGTTGTAGTTAGCATATTATTTGCGCTGTTTAATGCTCTAGTCCAACCCATGATTAGTACATTGATTTCTCTTAATGCTCAACCACAGGATCAGGGAACTGCATTGGGCTTAAACGCATCTTATTTAAGTATTTCTAATGGCATTGGTCCAGTGATTGCTGGGATAATAGTTCAACAATCTCAACCTATCACTTATGGCTATCCTTTATATCTGGCAGGAATTTTAACATTTTTGGTTTTAGCCTTAGCCATAGCTACGCGCAAAAAATACAGCACTGCTATTTAATTCTGTCATTAACAGGAGTCATGCAGTAGGGGCGCAGGGCCTGCGCCCATTCACGTCCTGCATCCATTCATGTCCTGCACCCATTCAGGAGTCAGAACATTTTTCTCTTTTTGTGTCTGTTCCCTGCTATATCAACTTGTAAAGAATACTACTTTCGTGTAAAATACATCATTGTTTGTAAAAATACTTTTTTGCAAAGGTTTTTCTCAGGCATCAGTTCAACGTTCCCACAATAACTATAAATAGGCGAGAATATGTTGTTTTTTTTCAAATTGATTGATTATTTATTAGCCGCAGTGGCTATGACATCAGTTTTCGTTATTTATGTTGGTTCTAGTAATCAACAATATATAACTGCTGCTTCCGTTGCTTTAAGTGTTGCCATTGGTTTATTTCTTCTTAATAGACAATCTGTAAAAAATGCTATGAAGGAAGCACAAAAAAATGAACTTTCCCAAAAAGCTGAACTCTATACCTCTTTATTAAGTAATGGTACAACCTTGGACTACAATGCAATTTTACCAGCACGAGCTAAAGCTTTAGAATATTGTCAAGAATTAATTGATGATTATAAAGATAGAAGAAATGTTGCTAGAAATCTTTACTATGTCTTGCAAATTTCTACCGTTATTTTTTCAGGTATTACCCCAATTTTAGTGCTTGTAGATAAATTGGAAGCAGGACAACCCTGGTTAAAATGGCTGCCTGTAATTTGCCCAGCTATTGCTTCCATTGTTGCTAGTATAGTTACATCATTTCCTTTTCAAAAAAATTCGATGCTTGCTAACACAGTTGTTGAATTATTAGAAGCTGAACAGGAGAAGTTTATTTTGGGAATTAGCCCAGCTTATCGTTGTTATGATATTCCAGAGGAAGATAAACAGCAACAAAGAGTAAGTCAGGCAATAGAACTATTTATTACTCAAGTGAATAATATTCACCTCCAGCAAGTACAACAAAATACTGATTCAGAACAGGGAAATAAAGAAAAACAAGAGTCATCAAAATCTGAAGAATCAACTACAGGACAAACCGTAGCCGCATAGTTTTGGTGTCATCACCGATTTAGGGGTACAGAACATATCAATTTTTGGGCGCAGGGCCTGCGCCCCTACGGAATTTCTGAATTATGGAAAATGTCAGGGATAACTGACATTACGGTTTATAGCGAAAAAATAGTTAGAATAGTATGGACGCTCTTTTTTAGAGAGTCAATCCACTAGTGATTCTGATTAATTCCAACTTTGTATGAATTTAAATAGCCAGTCTGCCAATTCTTCCGATACATATTCCCAACGTTTGGCAGACATTGTGGGAACAGTGATTGCTCTGATTACTCTCACTTTACCAGTATTTATCATTGCCCACTATTCTTCAGTGAATGTTGAAAACAATCAGCCATCCTTAACCTATAACCTACCTATTCGTGGAGATTAAAATATACAGCAGAATTTAGGAGTTGAAAAAGATTTAAGAGAAGACAATAAGGGGCAGGGAGTAGAGGGTTTTCTTCTTTGCCCTTTTTTTGTTGATAATTTATGAAATTCGCCAACATTTTATAAGGAATCACAGGAGAAGAGATCCACAATGTCCTAAAATTTTACACTGGGAGCAAAAATGGCTGCTACCGCTTATTCACTTTTAGTAAAGGATTTTTGTTGTGGATTTATCTCTGATTCCTGCCCAACCCAAGCCAGGTGTGATTAATGTACTGATTGAAATTGCTGGTGGGAGTAAAAATAAATACGAATACGATAAAGATTTACAAGCATTTGCTCTAGATCGAGTTCTGTCTTCTTCAGTTAAGTATCCTTATGATTATGGTTTTATCCCTAATACCTTAGCTGATGATGGCGATGCCTTAGATGGTATGGTGATTATGGATGAGCCAACATTTCCCGGTTGCGTCATTGCGTGCAGACCAGTTGGTTATTTGGAAATGATTGATGGTGGCGATCGCGATGAAAAAATTCTTTGTGTTCCCGATAAAGATCCGCGCTATGCTCATGTAAAGTCACTTAAAGACATAGCCCCCCACCGATTGGAAGAAATTGCCGAATTTTTCCGCAGTTATAAAAATTTGGAAAAAAAGGTAACGCAAATTCTCGGCTGGCAGGATGTGGACAAAGTAGCCCCATTGGTAGAAAAGTTCATTCAAGCAGCTAAAGCATAATAGATTATGGGTGATGGTAATGTGAATTACTCATTACCCACTAAATCAATTATTATGGAATAATCAGTAACAACCTACTGAGTCTAATTCCTGTATCTCTGATTGGTTGCAAAAAAAAATTTAAAATCAAATGCAGCGCACTCTCTTGTCGGCAAAAATTCATAACTGTACGCTCACAGCGGCAAATATTAACTATGTGGGTAGTATCAGCATTGACGAGATTCTCTTGAAAAAAGCTGGTATATTTCTGTATGAGCAAGTACAAGTAGTGAACATTGCCAATGGTGAGCGTTTTATTACTTATGCCATACCTGCTCCAGCTAATTCAGGAGCTATCGAATTAAATGGAGCAGCAGCACGTTTAGGTGTAATTGGCGATCGCTTGATTATAATGACTTATGGGCAGTTTACTATGGAAGAGTTAAAATGTTACTCTCCTACTGTTGTAATTGTGGATGAAAAAAACCAGTTGTTAGAAGTGCGACATTATGATGATCTGCTTAATAAGCTCTAATTTTCAAGAAAATGCCAAATTTTGAGTTGTCCGATTCTCAAATTTATAGTTCTGAACAACTAAGTCCCAGCCTGACTAATCAATCTGAGATATTTCAGGTACGATTCTGGGGTGTACGTGGTTTGATTCCTACTCCTAGCACCCATAACAGTCGTTATGGTGGTAATACTGGCTGTGTGGAGATGTATGTAGCCGGAAAACGCTTGATTTTTGATGGAGGGACTGGTTTACGCATTCTGGGCGGAAATTGGCAGGAACTAGGGCAAATTATTGAGGCACATTTATTTTTTACAAATTCTCAATCTAATCGCATCCAAGGTTTTCCTTTTTTTGCCCCGGCGTTTATTCCTAGTAATTATTTTCATATTTATGGAACAGCGGCTTCTAATGGTGCATCAATTAAACAGTGTCTCTGTGACCAAATGCTCCAGCCTCACTTTCCGTATCCCTTACAAGTAATGAAATCAGCATTAAAATTTTATAATTTGATGCCAGATCAATTAATTGAATTAAATGATATCAATATTCAAACAACATTAATTAATAAAAATCAGCGTTCAATTGGCTATCGTGTGAATTGGGGTGAATTCAAGGTTGCCTATGCTGCGGATTTACATAAACTTATTAATCCAGAAGAGCAAACACGAATTTTAAACCTTATTCAAGATGCTGATTTATGGATTACTAATGCCACCTATACTCCACCAACAGATAATAAGCACGAAACCACTGAATCATTCTGGGAAGTAGCTGTAAATATGGCTCAGAAGGCTGGGGTAAAACGGTTAGTAATCTCCTATCATCATCCTGATGATCATGATGATTTTCTCGACAATATGCAAACTGAAATTCAGTCAGTATTCCCTAAAGCATTACTAGCTCGTGAAGGACTTATTTTAACTGTTAATTAGGGTTTGCTGTATATAAGTCTTTTCGTGATAGCGCAGCGTGGCGTAAGCCATGGGCTAGTACCGCTTTCTTATGAATTTAGAATTTAGAATTTAGAATGAATACAGCATAAGCTTCTCACAAATTCGGAATGGTTCATTAACTTACGCCGGACTGTGCTAGTACATTAATTTTGTCGGTGACACTAGGGGCTGGGTTTCCCCGCCCTCTTGCGGATGGTGCATTATATTTTATATTTACCAACTCCTACTGGTTTTGTGTGACAGTAGGGGCGGGGTTTCTTCGCCCTCTTGATTGTATTTCATCCGACTATATGGACTCAAATTGATAATGAAATTTCTTCCACAATTCTCTTTTACTCCTGACTCCTGACTCCTGACTTCTGACTCGGGGTACAATTTTTTATTTCAGGAATATTATCTTTGACAAGTTGCCAAAAATAATGTATGGGAGGAATATTAAGACGATCTTGTGTTGTTACCATCACTACCTGACGAGTCAGACTGGAATTATCACCTAAATTACTATTTTTAGCTAGGGGACGAACTGCCAAGGTGGGATCATGTCTGGCTTCTATTAATGCTGATTGGGGAAGTAAAGCAATAAGTTCTCCTTGACGAACTACTCCCCGAAAGGCATCTAGGGTGTTTACTTCTAAAGCTGCTTTTAGTGTAGCTTTCATCTGTTCAAATTTATCTTGAATCAGCCGTTGCATTCCATAACCATCTTTAAATACCACTTGAGGATAACGAATTAACTCTAACCAGGGGATAGATTCATATTCAGCTAGGGGATGATTAGCTGCGGTGAGGACTTCTATGGGTTCTTCGTATAGAAATTCTATGGCCATTTCTTTGCCTGTGATTAAAAAGCGATTGTGCATGACAATAGCTAAATCTACTAAACCATCTTTGAGGACTTTAAGAGAGCGATCGCTTCCTAATGATGTGACTCGTAATTGTACCTCTGGATATGAATGACAAAATTTTTGTAACACTGGTGGTAAGTAGGAAGCACAGACTGAATGGATTGCTGCAATACATAGCTCTGGTTGCTTTCCCCCCATTAAATCTGTTAACTCCTGTGTAGCATATTCCCATTCCTGGCAGATTTTATGCACACGAGGAAGTAAACATTCACCCCCTAAAGTTAGTTTTGCATGGGTGCTTCTATGAAATAGTTCTACTCCCAAATCAGCTTCTAATGCCTGAATTTGCCTACTAATGGTTGATTGAGTCACACCACATTGTTTTGCTGCTTGCTGAAAGCTGCCAGTTTGAATGATTGCCAAAAAGGCTTGCAACTGCTCTAGACGCATTTTGATAGAACCTAAGTATAAAATTATAACTCTTATTAATTTAACTGGTTATCTGTATAATTTTAATTTAATTTAATTGATTGTCCAGTATTTAATTTACATAATTACATTAGCAAAAATACTTGCGAATCCTGAACTGATGTGTTGTATAGCAACAGCACAGGTAGTGAAGACATCAATTGATATAAGTAGGGAACAGGGAACAGGGAACAGAGAGAGGAAGATAGAAATATTTTCCTCCTGACTCGGTGACTCCTTTAGAGTATTAAGTTGCTTTGACTAAAACAGAACTACCTTCAATTTTAGCTTGGTAAGTTTTCAGGGGTTTTTTAGCAGGACTTTGTTTGACTTTGCCATCCTTAGCAAATTCTGCACCATGACAGGGACAGACAAATTTACTGTCTTTTGCTTTCCAGTCGATCGTACAACCTTGATGAGTACAGCTAGGATTAACAGCAGTCAGATTTTTTGCAGCTTTAGATGTCCCAACTACTAATACTGCGCCAATGGGGGAGTTTTCTACCAATAGTTGACCAGTTTTATCTAATTGTGCCACAGTACCCACTTTTTGCCAGCCTTTAGTAGCAGCATTAGCTGATGTACTTGTTTCGGGAGAACAGGCCGCAATTGCTACGGGTAAAGAACTAGCTAAACAACCTAGTCCTACCCAATTGATAAAGTCACGACGTTTCATATTTGCTTGTAATGGATATTTGATTTTTTACTATCATCTATTATTACTGCCAATATTCAAATGAGTGCTAATGCTTACGATAACAGCACGGTTAAGCAGGTGGGTAAAATTGAGGCTGATAGTGTAACTTTTTAATCAGTCACATTTCACGGGTAGGGGTTTAGCATTGCTAAACCCTTACAATTTATACAATAACGCGCTAATTTTGGGATTCAGAACACCAATTTCCAGATTCAGAACAGCAACTTTCGCGTTTAGGCAGATTTATTAAAAGTAGAATATCCCCAAGACCCGCATTTAAAAAGATTGGAAAGTTTAGGTTTGGGGAATTTACAGCAGTTGTTGACAGATGCAAAAGTAGTGGGTTCGCACCGTCGGGAAAATGTGGCGATGGTGTTGGTATTAGATACCAGTTTTGGGCGGTTGAGTGAGTTGCAAAAATCTCTATTACAAAATATTAGTGTTTATCGTGGTGCGGTAAATGATAAAGCTGCGATCGCTGTATGTTTAGGAAGTTCAGAAACAGAGATTGAGAAAGAATTAAAAAACCTTGTCAAGCGTTCTTTTTTATCAGAAAACCTGATTGATGATTGCAGATGGTTTGAGTTTCAGCCTGTGGTTTTGGAATATGTGCGATATAAAGCTGGTGATCAGACAGAAGCACATCAAACAGCTATTAAATATTATCAGTCAATTGCCAAACAACCACCTTGGCAAACTAAAGATGATATTCAGGAATATTTAGAAATCTTTTATCATTTTTACCAATTGGCAGATTATGATTCAGCATTTGAGGCGATTTGGCATTGCGATGGTTTTTTGACTTTGCGGGGTTATTATGCCAACCAAGTAGAATTATATGGACAGTTGGTAAATAAGTGGTCGGAACTTGATGATAGACAAAATTGGCATTATCTGGCTTCTCTGACTTCATTAGGCAATGCTTACAAATTCCTGGGACAGTACGAAAGGGCGATCGCTTCCCACCAGCAGTCTTTGGATATAGCTAAGGAGATAGGAGATATTCAGGGGGAAAGTGCTTCCTTAAACGGTTTAGGCAATACTTGTAACTCCCTGGGACAGTACGAAAGGGCGATCGCTTTCTACCAGCAGTCTTTGGATATAAAAAAGCAGATAGGGGATATTCAGGGGAAAGTATATCCTTAAACAATTTAGGTGGTGCTTACGACTCCCTGGGAAAGTACGAAAGGGCGATTACTTTCTACCAGCAGTCTTTGGATATAAAAAAGCAGATAGGCGATCGTAATACTGAAGCAAAAATCTGGTTTAATTTAGGTTTGGCTTTAGAAAACATTAGTTGTAAAATCCAATGTATGACAACATCTGTAAATATCTCGCCGAAAACTTCCAAGCAGACTTAGCCACATGGTTACTAGGTTCACCAGTCGAATTAACAGAACTGAGTCCAACAGAATTATCAAACGAACCAATTCGCGCTGATTCGTTAATTTTATTACAATCAGATAACCTAATATTGCATATTGAATTTCAGACCAATGGTAATAAAAATATACCCTTTCGGATGTTAGATTATCGGGTTAGAGGTTATCGGCGTTTTTCTGACAAAGAGATGCGCCAAGTAGTGATTTATTTGAGGAAAACAGATTCTGAATTAGTCCATGAAAATAGTTTCAGATTAAACAAAACTTACCATGAGTTTGAAGTAATCCGTCTATGGGAACAACCAACAGAACAATTTATGACCGCGCCCGGTTTATTGCCATTTGCCGTGCTAAGTCAGACAGAAGATCCTACAATGGTATTGAGCCAGGTAGCACAAGCAGTCGAAAAAATTAAAGATCAACAACAACAAAGGGATATAGCTGCTGCCAGCAGTATTTTAGCCGGGTTGGTGTTAAATAGAAATGTAATCAAGAAAATTTTCAGGAGCGAGATTATGCGCGAATCAGTAATTTATCAAGACATCCTCGAAGAAGGTGAAGCCAAAGGTGAAGCCAAAGGTAAGGCCGAAACAACACGAAAATTGGCTATGAATTTATTACGAATTGGTATGAATTTAGAGCAAATTGCTGAAGTTACTGAATTATCTGTTGAACAAGTTCGAGATTTACAACAAGAAATTCAATCATTGTAAAACTGAGTATTTGTAGTGATTTCTCATTAGTATTAAGAGTGCGATCGCTCTCCGTAGGCATCATGTATAGTTCACAATTAACAAAGATGAGTGATAGCGAAGCGCTCCGCAGGAATCGCTTTCAAACAATGGTCTTTGGAGCTGACTTTTCCCGTTATCTTTCTAATTGAGCGATTCCTAGGTCGCGCTAGTAGTCTGTCAAAGACTAATTGACGGGTAAATAAATTTTTCTTCTTCCTTCCTCCTTCCTTCCTTCGTGTTCTTCGTGTCTATATCCCTCCGGTCCCGTCAGGGATACATGGTTCATTTTTTCCTTATCCGTCAAAATTTATTTGACAGACTACTAGTTCCCTCCGGGACGCTTTGCGTAGCTTGCTTCCCGTAGGGTACGCTATCGCCCACTATAACCCCCGCCCCAAATTCCTATTTTCTCGTTGATTATTCTCATTAAATGTCGCTTGTTGAGAATTAGGCTATAGTCTAAAACCCTTGTTAATTGGGAGTTTCACGACTTAACGGGAAAAGTCAGGTCTTTGGAGTTGGTTGCGTGGTTGGTTTCGGCGATAAATAAAATCTGTTAAGGTATAATTAATTTAATCTGTTAATTCCCAAATCTTTAAAAATCATTTTTATCAATCTTCCTGCAAATGAAAATTCACATCTTCATAAATATCTAACAGTGGAATTTCCACATTTATAGAACCTAAAAATATTTTATCTTGGTCAGATTCATAAGCACGAAATAACCAAGCATCACCTTCAGTTTTTTTATAGTTTTCTATCCCCATTTCATATTGATTAATTAACACATACTCTTGAAATTCAGCAATTGAACGATAATAACGAAATTTATCGGTGCGGTCGTGATTTTGTGTAGACTTAGAAAGAACCTCAACAATTAAACAAGGATTAAGAATAGTATCTTTACGTTGCGGTTGAAAAAGTGGTTCACCATCAATCACTAAAATATCTGGATAAGTATATTGATGATAACGCGGAATCCATAATCGCAAATCACCGATATATGGTTTACAACTTTTACCCCGCAGTGCAAATTTCAAAAAAGCATAAACATTGCCGGCAATTTGATTATGATTAAGAGAACCCCCAGTCATTGGTACTATTTCTCCATTTCGGTACTCGCTGCGAAATTCTGCAATTTCTTCTTGTGCTAAATATTCTTCAGTAGTGTAGTAAAGTTGTTGAGTTTGCATAGTTTAGTGTTTTGCTGTCTCATTTTTATGAGAACCACAATAAATAATACATTTTTTAGGTTGCAGATTTTATATTGTATCATTTTAGGTTCGGTTGAGGGAAAACGCAAGTTAATAAAAGTATAAAGTTGGGTAACATGAGCGTCAACCCAACCTACTTAAATCTTACCTATTCGCTAAATGTTGATACATTTCCCATCTTGCATTAACTTCTGCTTGCGCTTGTTCTAGCAATAACTTCGCAACCTCCGGTTTACTCTTCGTCAACATCTTAAACCGGTTCTCTTGATACATGGATTTTTCCACTGATTCAGAAGGTGCTTTCATATCCAATTGTAAGGGATTTTTACCCTGTTCTTGTAAGGCCGGATTATAGCGATATAACAACCATCTTCCTGAGTCAACTAAGGCTTTTTGTTGTTGTAAACCTTTAGTCATATCAATCCCGTGAGCAATACAATGACTGTAGGCAATAATTATTGATGGACCATCAAAAGCTTCCGCTTCTAAAAATGCTTTGAGTGTATGTTCATCTTTCGCACCCAATGCGACGCTGGCAACATAAACATTACCATAAGTCATGGCCATTAAACCTAAATCTTTCTTGGGTGCTGGTTTTCCTCCACTTGCATATTTAGCGATCGCACCTTTTGGAGTGGCTTTAGAAGATTGTCCACCTGTGTTAGAATAAACTTCTGTGTCCATGACCAAAATATTCACATTTCGGCCTGTGGAAATTACATGATCAATACCTCCAAAGTCTATATCATAAGCCCAACCATCACCCCCAACTATCCACACACTTTTTTTGACTAAATAATCAGCGAGAGATTGGAGGTTTTTAAACGCAGATAAACGCTGATTAACGCGGATATTTTTTTCTGTTATCTGCGGAGATTTGTGTTCATCTGCGTTGATAATTTCTGCTAGTTTATGTTTGAGAATTGCCACTCTTTCTCTTTGATCCCAAATATCAGCTTCGGTTTTTTGTTCAGCTTTGAGAATTGCATTAACTAAATTATCGCCAATTTCACTACTTAATTGTGATAATAATTCTCCGGCAAATTCTGCTTGTTTATCTAAGGACAAACGATAACCAAAACCAAATTCAGCGTTATCTTCAAATAAATTATTGGACCATGCTGGACCTCTTCCTTGGGCGTTTTGAGAGTAAGGTGTTGTGGGGAGGTTTCCTCCGTAAATGGAAGAACAACCGGTGGCGTTGGCAATGAGTGAGCGATCGCCAAATAATTGTGTTAATAATTTAAGGTAGGGCGTTTCTCCGCACCCAGCACAAGCGCCAGAAAACTCAAACAACGGTTCTTGCAATTGTTGTTGACGAACTTGGTTTAATTTCAAAGTTCTGCGGTCAGGATTTGGTAAACTCAAAAAGAAATTCCAGTTTTCCCGTTCTTGTTCCCGTAATGGTAACTGGGGACTCATGTTAATGGCTTTGCGGGTAGGTTCTGCTTTGTTTTTAGCAGGACAGATACTTACACAAATTTCACAGCCTGTACAGTCTTCTGGGGCTACCTGAATGGTAAATTTCTGGTTAGCAAAATCCTTATCTTTAGCGTTATTTGATTTGAAGGTTGTCGGTGCGTTGACTAACTCACTAGGTTGATAAGTTTTAGCACGAATAGCCGCGTGAGGACAAACCATCACACATTTACCGCATTGAACGCAGACATTCTGATCCCAAACGGGTATTTCCTCAGCAACGTTGCGTTTTTCCCATTTTGCAGTTCCACTGGGAAAAGTTCCGTCAGCAGGTAACGCACTCACAGGTAAATCATCACCTTCCCATACCATGATTTTACTAAGAACATTCTCAACAAATTTGGGTTTGATGATTGATAATTGCTTTTCTTCCCTATTACTTATTACCAATGACCTATTACCTACTTCATGCAGATTTTCTAGGGTGTTGTCTACTGCTTTTAAATTCATGTTGACAACTTCTGCGCCTTTTTTACCATAAGTTTTTTCTATGGCTTGTTTGATTTTAGCAATTGCTTCTTTTTCTGGTAATACTCCCGCTAAAGCAAAGAAACACACCTGCATGATAGTATTAATTCTGTGTCCCATACCACTACTTTTCGCTACTTGACTGGCGTTAATAGTGTAAACTTTCAGGTTTTTATTGATAATTTCCTGTTGAACTTTTGGGGGGAGATTTTCCCAAACTGTATCTGCATCATAAGGACTATTTAACAACAAAGTTGCCCCCGGTGCAGCAGCTTTGAGAATATCAATACTTTCGACAAATCCCCAATGGTGACAACCGATAAAGTTAGCTTTGTCTATGAGGTAAGTTGAACGAATTTTTCCTACCCCAAAACGCAGATGAGAAACTGTCATTGAACCGGATTTTTTGGAATCATAAACAAAGTAACCTTGGGCGTTATTTTCTGTTCCTTCACCGATAATTTTGATGGAGTTTTTATTTGCACCAACTGTACCATCTGAACCCAAACCATAGAACATAGCGCGAACTACATGATCTGGTTCTGTAGAGAAATTTTGGTCGAAATTCAAAGAGGTAAAACTGACATCATCATTAATCCCAATTGTGAAATGATTTTTGGGTTTAAGTTGGGTGATATTATCAAAAATACTCTTCACCATTGCGGGAGTAAATTCTTTAGAAGAAAGTCCATATCTACCACCAACTATTTTCGGGAATGTAGTTTTTTTCCAGCCTTCATAAATTGCTGTCACCACATCTAAATATAATGGTTCTCCTGCACTTCCCGGTTCTTTTGTTCTATCTAGAACTGCGATAGATTTGACACTATTGGGTAATGCTTCTATAAATCTGGATACATCAAAAGGGCGATAAAGCCGCACTTTCAAAACTCCGACTTTTTCCCCTTCTTTATTGAGATAATCTACTGTTTCATGAACAGTCTCACAACCAGAACCCATGATCACAATTACTCTTTCTGCATTTGGTGCGCCATGATATTCATAAAGTTTGTAATATCTGCCTGTACGTTCACCAAATTTATCCATGATCTTTTCGACAATATCGGCACAAACATGATAATAAGAGTTTGCACCTTCACGAGATTGGAAATAAACATCTGGGTTTTGGGCTGTTCCTCGTAATACTGGTTTATCTGGTGTTAAACAGCGTTGACGATGTGCAGTTACTAAAGATTGGGGAATTAAAACTTGTAGATCTTCATCTGATAATAATTCAACTTTCTGTACTTCATGGGATGTTCTAAACCCATCAAAAAAGTGCATAAATGGCACTCTTGTTTCTAAAGTTGCTGCATGAGAAATAAGTGCAAAATCATGACTTTCCTGTACAGAAGCTGAACACAAAAAAGCGAAGCCAGTCGCTCTTGCAGCCATAACATCACTATGATCACCGAAAATAGATAAGGCGTGTGTAGCTAAAGAACGGGCGGAAACATGAAGAACAAAACTGGTTAATTCTCCGGCAATTTTGTACAAGTTAGGAATCATTAATAATAATCCCTGAGAAGCGGTGAAAGTTGTACTTAATGCCCCTGTTTGTAATGCCCCATGTACAGCAGCAGCAGCCCCTCCTTCGCTTTGCATTTGGGTGACACTGGGAACTGTACCCCAAAGATTCGGCTTATTTTCGGACATCCAAGCATCAGCCCATTCACCCATATTTGAAGATGGAGTAATCGGATAAATGGCAATTACTTCGTTTAATTTGTAAGCTACACGCGCAACGGCTTCGTTACCATCAATGGTGGCAAAAGATTTGTTCATGATTTTCTTTTTTGTGTGTCTTTTCTGGTTGTTTAAACTGTATACAGAGAAACCAAAAAGATAAGCATTATAAATAGCTAAAGTCAGAAAGTTAATTTGTGATATTTTCTACAATTTTATTAATTGTGAATTATAAATTATTTTTACTTTTAGCCAATATTTTAATTTTAGCAAATAGTACATATTCGTTAGTGTCACGAAGTTTTGTCCAGAGGAGTTCAATTATGTTTCGCACTATCACGCTGAACGACAACGAAAAAGAGAGTTAAACAACTAGTCTCATGGGGAAAAGTCCCAATTTCATCAGTTTTAGTCCTAAATTCCCGAAATAACCGTTTTAAATGATTGATAGTCCGAATATGAGAATGCAGATTGGTATCAAATTGGTAGAAAGTCAAGCTTATGTTAATATCATGCTGAAAGCCTCTCACCGCTTCAGATTCAATCAAATTCCATTTCTGTTCAAAATCTGTCAACCGAATAGTCGCTTCTTCAAAGGTTTGGGCATTAAAAACATGATAAGCGTCTGATTGAATTTTAAAACGTCGCTGCGCTTTAGCTTTTGGTAAATCTTTGAGTTTAATGGTATGGTTAATATCTGGTAATTGTTGATACTTAATGTATCGCAATAGTCCTCGGACTTTGTGAGTTAGACATCTTTGTTGCTGGGCATTGGGGAGTTTTTTCTCAATTACTACTGGTAAACAGCAAGACTAATATTGTAGTTCCTGCTGGTAGACCTTTAACCAATGTAATTGTTATTTATGATGCTACTAATCCTGCCCGTACATTTCTAGAACAGGCATGGCTGAAGTTTCAACAAGGAGAACGCTCTGGTGTACCTGCTTCTTAAAAAATTCAAACTTCAAAATAGATGAATTTTGGTGGGCATTGCCCACCCTACTTTATGTTTCCCAATCACCAATTACTAAGACCTTTATTACGGAGTAAGGAGTATCATTTTTAATTTTTAATTCTTAATTTTTAATTCCCGACAGGGTTTGACGGCAAATACGACTATAAAGTTACGGTTCACCCCAATTCCTGAAAGTATTAATTCCCATACATTAGTCAATGTGAAAGCAAATTAATCCATGAAACCACTAGACATAATTTATAAAATTCACCGTTCCTCTAACGGTTCGGTAAACCACCCTTCATGGATGGCTACCAGTGAGTTTTTATGATATTAGCCAAGTTGGGGATTTGATTCCCAGCAAAGCCTAACCCAACTGATTGTTATTAGCAGTTAGTTAATGCAATTTTATATTCTCTCTGATTCATTTAGTAATTTTATACGGAGTAAACACCCAAAATGGCAAAAGTAGTTGGAATTGATTTAGGGACGACAAACTCTTGCGTAGCAGTAATGGAAGGCGGTAAACCCACTGTTATCGCTAATGCTGAAGGTTTTCGGACAACACCTTCTGTGGTTGCGTTTGCTAAAAATGGTGATAATTTAGTTGGTCAAATCGCTAAACGCCAAGCGGTAATGAACCCAGAAAATACTTTTTATTCGGTGAAACGCTTTATTGGTCGGCGTTTTGAGGAAATTACCAATGAAGCTACAGAAGTTTCTTATAAAGTTCTCAGTAGCGGCGGTAACGTTAAGGTAGATTCTCCCGGTGCTGGTAAACAATTTGCTCCTGAAGAAATCTCTGCTAAGGTGCTTCGCAAATTAGTTGAAGATGCTAGTA
Source organism: Dolichospermum sp. OTE_75_concoct_329_sub (assembly GCA_031376645.1). Lineage (GTDB taxonomy): Bacteria > Cyanobacteriota > Cyanobacteriia > Cyanobacteriales > Nostocaceae > Dolichospermum. Next base: position 23,208 of record JANMEE010000115.1, read on the forward strand.
AATATCTGGGTGAAACTGTTACCCAAGCTGTAATTACCGTTCCTGCTTACTTCAATGACTCTCAGCGCCAAGCGACAAAAGACGCTGGAAAAATCGCTGGTATTGACGTTCTCCGCATTATCAACGAACCCACTGCTGCTTCCCTAGCCTATGGTTTTGATAAGAAGAGCAATGAAACTATCCTAGTATTTGATTTGGGTGGTGGTACTTTCGACGTATCCGTGCTGGAGGTAGGTGACGGTGTATTTGAAGTATTATCAACATCCGGTGATACTCACCTTGGTGGTGACGACTTTGATAAAAAAATTGTTGATTTCTTAGCTGAACAGTTCAAAAAAGACGAAGGTATTGACCTGCGTAAAGATAAGCAAGCTTTACAACGTCTGACTGAAGCGGCAGAAAAAGCTAAAATTGAACTTTCTAGCGTTAGTCAGGCAGAAATTAACTTGCCATTTATTACAGCTACTCAAGAAGGTCCCAAGCATTTAGATACAACTCTCACTCGCGCTAAGTTTGAAGAACTTTGCTCTGATTTAATTGACCGTTGCCGCATTCCTGTAGAAGATGCGCTCAAAGGTGCGAAATTAAATAAGACCAATATTGATGAAGTGGTTCTCGTTGGTGGTTCTACCCGAATTCCCGCTGTTCAAGATGTGGTTAAACGGGTGTTAGGTAAAGAGCCTAACCAAACTGTTAACCCTGATGAAGTGGTAGCTGTTGGTGCGGCTATTCAAGCGGGTGTTTTGGCTGGTGATGTTACAGGTATCTTGTTGTTAGACGTAACACCATTATCCTTGGGTGTAGAAACCTTGGGTGGGGTGATGACGAAGATTATTCCTCGCAACACCACAATTCCTACTAAAAAATCAGAAGTCTTCTCTACTGCTGTAGACGGACAAAGCAATGTGGAAATTCATGTTCTCCAAGGTGAGAGAGAATTTGCTAACGATAATAAGAGTTTAGGAACTTTCCGTTTGGATGGTATTCCGCCTGCTCCTCGTGGCGTTCCTCAAATTGAGGTTACTTTTGATATTGACGCTAACGGCATTCTCAACGTGGCTGCGAAGGATAAGGGAACTGGTAAGGAGCAATCTATCAGTATCACTGGTGCTTCTACTCTTGATAAGAATGATGTAGAACGCATGGTGAGAGAAGCTGAACAAAATGCTTCTTCTGATAAGGAACGCCGTGAGAAGATTGAACGCAAAAATCAAGCTGATTCTTTAGCTTATCAAGCTGAAAAGCAGTTAGAAGAGTTGGGTGATAAGGTTCCCGCTGCTGATAAGACTAAGGTTGAAGGTTTAGTCAAGGAAGTACGAGAAGCTGTTGCTCAAGAAAATGATGCTCAAATCGAGAAGTTAATGCCAGAATTGCAACAAGCTCTGTTTGCGATTGGTAGCAATATCTATCAACAAGCTGGTGGTGATGCTGGTGCTGCTGGTACTGAACCTCCAAGCGGTGGTTCTGCTCCTTCTGGTGATGATGTCATTGATGCTGATTTTACCGAAAGCAAATAGTCATAAATTCTTATTGAGGGCGGGGAAACCCCGCCCCTACTGATTAATACCCACCCAGCGCCATGACTGGATGGGTATTTTTTATAGTAGTTAAAATAGTTCTTCCTTATCAACCTTATGATAACAAATTTAAAAGCAAATGTCAACCCCCTTGATCTCCCATTTTAGAGATTTTGCCATGCTTCTAAACTCAATTTAGCTTGATGAATTACAATAGCGTGTAATGTGCCAGTTGGAATATCTTTACTGTGCATTGGTAATACAACCATTCTGCCATCGGAATGTCCTAAAACTAAATGACTACCTTTTTGATGATTTTCTATAAATCCGGCTTTCTTTAATTTACGTAATGCTTTTTTAGGAGTAATAGCAGATAATTTATCACTCATGAAACTAACTCGACAATTAGAACTGTTCCAGAATTTTTCTTGATTTTGGGAATAGGTAAACCTTGTTTTTCTAATGCTTCTAAATAAGCTAATACTGCTTCAGTAACATTTTTTTCTGCTTCAGCAAAATCTTGACCAAAAGAAGAAATATAATTGAGTTGGGGTATGGTAGCAATTACCATATTGCTATCAATATCAAAACTGTATTCTACGGGAAACTCTAGTCTATCCATGATTATATTACTCTTGGATCTGGTGGGAATTCAATTCTAACTTAATCATATCTAAGTTTAAATTATAGCTAAAAGAAAAGTTTTCGGTGAATAGGAAGGAGTATCTAATACACTAAATCAATATGCTAAAATAAAAAATACACTTTAATCAGGTGATGAAGATGACACAATCTACACCCCAAAGAGTTGTTCGTCGTGGTCGAGTATTTCCCGAAATTCAGTGGACTGATGAACAAAAAGCTCAAGATAGAGCTAGAAGACAGGCATTTTCTGATCGTTGTTGGGCTATTTTTGAGCGTTTAAAACCAGAAATATTAGATAAATATTATGGTTGGTATATTGCCATTGAACCTGATAGTGGGGATTATTTTATTGATCAAGATCAAGAAGTAGCCAGTAAAATGGCCAGAGAAAAGTATCCTCATGTCATTCATCATATTTATGGCATTAATGAAACGGGAGTTAGTGGCAGAATATGATTGAGGGTAAATTTGGAGAAAATAGACAAGTTTATTTTGAAATTGATTTAATTGGTGGGGATAATTTCAGTTTTCCTGTAGAAACAATGTTAAATATAGAATTTACTGAATTATTAGAAATGAATAAATCAAGATATACAAAGTCTTGTCTAATGAAACCAAAGGAACTAATGTCACTGAAAATATTGTACTTCCCAATCTTCAAGTTGTAGATTTTCGACTCTTTGAAATTCTCTAGTATTATGAGTGACTAAAATAAGATTGTTAGCTAATGCAATGGCAGCAATTTGAAAATCATAAGCACCGATAGGAGTACCTATTTTTGATAATTGAGAACGAATTTCACCATAAATTTTAGCTGCCTTTCCATCAAAAGGTAAGCTGATATATTGAGAGAAAAAGAACTCATATAAAGCTAAATTTTGCTCTTTTTTTACACTACGACAAGCTCCATAGTATAATTCTGCTTTGACAACATCACACAAACAAATATTTTCACGATGAGTAGTTTTAAATTTATTAATTACATTTTCACTACGTCCTGTTAAATATTGAATACAGGTATTAGTGTCTAACAAGTAAATCATCATTCAATATCCCAAATTCTTCGATCACAATCAACTAAATTTTCTCTACCTAAAACCTCATCTTCCCATTTTCCAGCAGTTTTATCAAAAAAATCAGCAGGATATCCTAATTGTTCTGGTGTTGGTATTTTTTCTTCAGAAGAATCAGTAATAATAATTACTAATTCCTGATTAGCTAATTGTTGAGGAAGTTGTAAAAATAATTTACCTTCTGCATCAACTTTTGATTTAAGTTTTATTTGCATATAATTAGCTCCTTCATATCTGTAATCATTATATTGCTTATTGTCTCAAAACGAGTGGTCAAGTTACTCAAATATGCTAAAATCTAGGATGAACTTTAATCAGGTGATGAAGATGACACAATCTACACCCCAAAGAGTTGTCCGTCGTGGTCGAGTATTTCCCGAAATTCAGTGGACTGATGAACAAAAAGCTCAAGATAGAGCTAGAAGACAGGCATTTTCTGATCGTTGTTGGGTAATTTTTGAGCGTTTAAAACCAGAAATATTAGATAAATATTATGGTTGGTATATTGCTATTGAACCTGATAGCGGTGATTATTTTATTGATCAAGATAAGGAAGTAGCCAGTAAAATGGCCAGAGAAAAGTATCCTCATGTCATTCATCATATTTATGGCATTAATGAAACGGGAGTTAGTGGCAGAATATGATTGAGGGAAGATTTGGAGAAAATGGACAAGTTTATTTTGAAATTGATTTAATTGGATCTGTAATGTATCATTTAATATTAGGATTAAACCACCTTCTGTAAAGAATACTCACTTAAAGTTTTGAACCAAAATTTTAAATAACTTCATAAACGAAAAAGACTATGTATATACGAAAAGTAGAAATTAAAAATTTGTGGGGAAATAATTATTCATGGACACTCAATCAAGACGTAAATGTTTTGATTGGCAAAAATGGTTCAGGGAAATCAACAATACTACAAATGCTTAACGAAGCAGTACAGCCAATTGAAGACAGTCAACTTAATTTTAGGTTATTTGATCCTATTGATGAAATTATTATCGAATTAGAAGATGATATTGTCATCAGAGTTGATAGTGAAAATAGAGGTATCACAGGTAATAAAGAAGGCATAAATTACACATTAAATACATCATTTATTAATACTTTTGATGTTGTAGAGAAAAGTTTAGATCCAACTCTCACACTACTCGATTACGAATTGGATAAATTAAAACTGGAATTTGTTACTTATCAAAGAGATTTATCAAATCAAGTAGAAGCAGCATTTAAAGAAAATGATAGAGAAACACGACTAAATCAATTAGCTAAAATTGAAGCTATATATGAGCCTAAAAGAATATTTATTGAAATCATAAATGAACTATTTGGGCATACAGGAAAAGAATTTGATGAAAAGGAATTTCACTTTATAAAGTCAGGTATTCAAACCCCCATTCTACCCAAAAATCTATCATCTGGTGAAAAACAAATACTGCTTATTTTATTAAAAACATTACTGCAAGACAGAAAAGAATATATATTATCAATGGATGAGCCAGAAATATCATTACATATTGATTGGCAAAGAAGTTTAATTAAACATATTAGAAAAATAAATCCCAATTGCCAAATTATTATCACAACCCATTCACCCACTATTTTTTATCAAGGCTGGATTGAAAAAACAACTAGAATTGAAGAAATCAAATCTGCTGTTGACTTAGAAACAGAAATTCCTACAATTATAGAAAAAACCATACAATCACAAGGACGTGTACAAAAAATAAAACATGATTTTAATAGTTTTTCAGGCAGTAGATTTACTAAACTTTATCAATTTAATCGCCAAATTAAAGCGTATACTTCATTTACAAAAGATGAATGTCTGGAATTGTTGGATTTTCTGCAAGAAAATCAGATTGACCCTGATGTAATCACATTTACTACTCTTATTTCTAAACTAAATAATTATCATGATGCAAAATACATTTTTGATTTAATAGAAGCAGAAACTTATACAAAAGTATCTCATGTCAAGCCTAATGACATTACACTTAACACTTTGATAAAAAAAGTTAATAAAGTGGAAGAAGGTTTGGAACTTATTCAAAATATAAGTAATAACGAAAAACTGCAATTATATCCTGATATTATAACTTTCAGCACTTTACTGGGGAAAGCTAAAAATACGGATGAAATTAATTTGCTCGAAGAAATGCGAGAGTATTATAAAATAAAACCAAATTATAGATACTTAAATAAATTAAAGTTCAAAAAGTAATATGATGAGAGATCAAGATTATCAAATGATTGCTGAAAGCATGATACAAGATGCCTGGGTAAGAGGATGTGAGATTTCTGTATTGGTTGAGGATATTTATGATCAAAGATTTTGGGAATGTATTATTGAAAATGTCAAACCAGATTTAAAAGATAAAATTGATTTCCCAAATCCTACTCCAGAGGGAACTCGCGGAAAAAGTATTTTGAAAAAGTTTAAACATTGCGTTAGTGAAAAAATTATTATTTGCATTGATAGTGATTGCGAATACTTGTATGATCATAATGTTTGGTATATTGCTGAATATATTTACCACACAATTGTTTATAGTAAAGAAAATTTTCAATGTCATCATTTATCATTAAATGAAATACCAAAGGATTTAACCACTAAACGGTATGATTTTAAGAGTTTATTTGAAAATATTTCCCGGAAGGTTTCTGCAATATTTTATTTTTGGTTCTATTTCAAAGAAAATAACTTCAGAGATTTTGATAATCTTATAAACAATGAAAAATTTGCAACTATTTTAAGTTTTGAAGGTACTCAATTCGAGAATCTTGGAAATGAAAATATCTTATATCAGAGTATTGAAGATAGAGTAAATCATATATTAGAAAATATTAAAAATTCAATGGGTGAAGGTTGGTATAATGCAACTGTTGAAAATGATATTCCTGAAATAAGACAAAGATTAACAGAAAAATACTCAATACATGAAGAAGAAATTTTAGCATTTTGCAGTGGACATGGTGTGTTTGAGCAATTTGTTCAACCCTTTATGGACAAAATTATTGAAATCTTGAAGAATCAAAGAATAGAGGAAGAAAAGCTGACTCTAAGTGCAGCCCCAGAAAAAGTTATTACTGAAACAATCAGTCGAATTGAAAATATGGCAAAAAAAGATATTGAAACTAAATTAAGTGACAGTTTTAAATATATTATTTATCATAATGTTGATCAGAATATGGAAAAAATTAAAGAAAAATTAGCTAAAGAACTGAATTAGTTTTGTTAATGTTATAAAATGAAGACAGACACGATATTTTACACATTACTGCAAAATCTTCCCAGTGTGTTATTTGAACTGCTAGAACAGTCACCAGCACTAGCTTTACACTACGAATTTTCCTCAGTGGAAATCAAAGAATTAGCAGGTCGAATAGATGGCTTATTTTTACCAAAACCAGAGTACCCACAAGACCCGATTTACTTTGTGGAAGTACAATTCCAAAGCGATGATAATTTATACTGGCGATTAATTACAGAAGCATTTCTTTACTTAAACCAATATAAACCTCAAAAAACATGGCAAGCTTTAGTATTGTGGGCAAATCGGGATCTTGATCCTGGTATACCCTTAGCATATCAAACTTTACTAACTGCTGGACTAATTCATGTCGTTTACTTAGATGAAATAACCGATACATCATCTTCAATTGGTTTAGGTATTATTAAATTAGTAGTTTCCCCTGAAGATGAAGCTATCCAAGAAGCAAAAACTTTGATCAATTTGGTAGAAAAAGCAGATGCGGCCAAGAGTCGAAATCTTTTAGAATTAGTAGAAAGAATGCTGGTTTACAAATTTTCATCCTATAGCCGTCAGGAGTTAGAAGCAATGTTTGGATTAACAGAATGGCAAAAAACTCGATTTTATCAAGAAGTCAAAGAAGAGACGGAGTTAGAAACTAAGTTAAAAACGATTCCTAAACTGTTAAATGAGGGGCTAACTGTAGAACAAATTGCTCGGATACTTGAGTTAGATATCGAAGTAGTGAAAACTTGCAATCAAACAGCAAAGTAGTAAATAGATATTTGATGAATATATATAGGGGCAATTAATCTGTTTCTGGATCTAAATAGCGGGCAAGATGCCCGCACCACAAGAGTATTTATCCAGATTAATAACTGGGTAAATATTTTTTGCTAGATTGTGCAATTTGTTGTTTGCATATCCCTAGCGCAAAACTTTTTCTTTTGACCAAACTCCATTTTCATCTTCATCAAATCGTTTGTGAACTTCATCCCAAGCCATTTGTTCGGATGTAAGTTCGTCCATGTTTTCATTCAGTGCAATGTTATAACGCTGCATGAATACCCGCTGGGCTTCTGGGGAAAGATGGGTGCGAACTTCCGGAGATAAATCATCTGCACTGTTGCATTTTCCAGGACAAGGGTGAGGTAGTGTTTTTCCAATTGTATTAATTTCTTCACCACCTGCACTTTCTAAGATTAACTGAAATTCACCTGTGCGATCGCTTGGTACTTCTACCATGACTAAGAATTCACCAGCTTCTAAGCGAGTTTGATAGAGTGTAGCTTTGTCTTCTGACATTCCCAAAGCCGTGAGAACTGATACTAAACCTGCACCAGCACTACCAGCGAGCGCTCCACTTGCAGCCCCCAATAATATCGCCCCAATTGGACCTGCTGCTACAATTGGACCAACAAAGGGAACAAACAATACACCTACACCTGTGAGCAAACTCAGGAAAGAACCAAACAAAGAACCAAAAATAGCTCCTGTTCGCAAACCTCCTAAAATTACATCTCGCTTCGTAATAAAACCAGAAATTCGCGTTTCTGACTGGAAATTTCGCCCCATTACTGAAATATGATCTTTGGGAACATTTCTATCTAGTAACCGCCGAATTACACTGTCAATTTGTTTCTCTTCTTTAAATACAGCGGAAATGGTACGCTCTGCTTGATATAGTTCTGGCACTTCTTTAATCCTCATATTTTGTGCGGACAATTATTAATTACACACCCACCGGAACTTTGGTTTTTCCTGGTTGTTTTTTACCATCTGGTGCTAATGCTTCTCCTTCAACAAATGAGCGCAACATCCAAGCCATTTCTTCATGTCTTTCCATCAAACCAGTTAAAAAGTCAGCAGAACCCTGATCATGAAATTCTTCACTACACTGATCTATATGGTTTCTTAAATTGCGAATAACCTGCTCATGATCTTCCACCAATTGAGTTACCATTCCCGTTGCTGTCGGAATTTCCCCGCTATGTTCTTTGAGGGTGGCAAGATTCAGAAACCCTTCCATTGTGCCAGTTGGATAACACCCCAAAGTGCGAATCCTTTCCGCGATTTTATCAATATTTTTTGTCAGTTCTTCGTAGTGTTCTTCCCAAAGTTTATGCAGGGTGCGAAACTGAGGACCGACAACATCCCAATGATACTTTTTCGTTTTCACTAGCAGTACATAAGCATCTGCTAAATCTTGATTTAACAAATTCATCACAGCGTGACGCTGTTCTTCTGTCAAACCAATGTTTATTTTATGTATGGTCATAATTGTTTATCCCGATTAGCACGTAAATACTTTAATATAAGTTTTCTTAATATTGACATAATTAACATCAATCAAAGGTAAGATTAACGTTTCATTACTTTTATATATTTAGGAATATGTTGATTATTTTCTTTTATAATCAAGCCTACTGTGAAAATCGTTCATATCCCCAAATTCTTGAAGAAAATGGGGATATGGTGCTTATCTTTTATAAATGATATTTACTTTTTATTGCCTGTAATTTTTTCCAAGAAGCCTTCTACTTCCTCCGTTGCTGAAGTTGCACGTTGTGAATTTTCGGGATTCTTCATTTTATCAATATCAGCATCTCCCTGAACTTCATTAAGTCCTTTTTTTGTTTTTTCTTGAGTTTCTTTCAGTCCCAACGGTGCAGCTTTAGCGGCTTTATCTGTTTGGCGTTGGGTTTCTAATAATTGCGTTGTTCCCTCCCTGGGGTTACTTTGATAACTACTGATAGCTAATGCCGGAAAAGCAGTAGTTAAAAATAGGAAGGCACAGGCAAAGACCACAAATAAAAGTCTGGATGCTAACTGCAATCTAGGTATAGCAAAATCAAGAATTTTCATTTGATATTTTCTGTTTATTTTTTACTTCAGTACTGCATGATAATTGAACTAAACATCATTTGAATCAATCTTTAGAGATAATTGGTTTTTATTTGTAATTAGTTAATTTATATAAAAATCACTCTTTGGAGAGAATATTAAGAATAATTAAACGCAGATGAACGCAGATGAACGCGGATAAAGATAGGTGTACCAGACGCAATGTTATTAAATTGGCAAAAGTTTAAATAGCAATCCTGCATGATTTGTGAGAATTGATGTTTTTGTCTAAACGCAGAGAAAAGAAAGGTATTGACATTCACAAAATAATTGAGGATTGCTATAATTCACTAAGTTTATTCCTTTTAATTAGGTGAACATTGATCACAAAAATGTGGACTAAATTTACAAGATTGACTACCAGTTAATGCGTAGGCTGTACAATAGGGGAAACTCGTCGTTTCCATTTTGGTAGGTTTAAAATGAGAAGAAGTGGCAAATGGTTGAGCTTTACGAACCAAAATCATAGATAGCAGCTTTGGCAAAACTAAACAAGCCCCAGTATTGATGACGGTGAGCAATAATACATCCATTAAACCCATAGGGAATTATTCCCAGACGAAATTACATAGGAACAGTTTGGTTAGTCTTATAAATATATGGAAATCTAATAAGACGTAACCATAGTATTTAGTTTATATAAAATCAGTTTAGCATAGATTTTTGTAGATGGAACTGAGAATAATTCAGTAATTTTTATCCAATGATATGTAAACTAAATATTAGATAGCGTTATTGATTTAATTCAACAGTAGCATTTATGACAAATAACCAATCTGCAACTTCTTTCTTAGCTAATATTTCTGAGCAAGAAAGCCTGGCTTTACAAAGTTTAGTAGATTACACAAATGTCGAGTCACTACCAGAAATTTGGACTTTAGCTGCCAGAAAATTTGGTAATATTGTGGCTCTACATAATCCTCACTCTAAACCAGAAGTCAAAATTACCTATAGTCAGTTGTCAGAGCAAATTCAACAATTTGCGGCTGGTTTGCAGACATTAGGAGTTACCTATGGTGAAAGGGTTTCTCTAATTGCTGATAATAGTCCTCGTTGGTTTATTGCCGATCAAGGTATCATGACTGCTGGAGCGGTAAATGCAGTCCGTAGTGCCCAAGCAGATCGAGAAGAATTACTTTATATTATTTCCCATAGTGGTAGTACAGCATTGGTAGTTGAGGATATTAAAACTCTAAATAAAATAGGAGAAAGCCTCAATGAATTACCGATTAAACTAGTAGTGCTGGTTTCTGATGAAACACCACCCACAGAACTTAATTTTCAAGTGGTGAACTTTTCCCAGTTATTAGACATTGGTAGTAACAACACCTTAGTAACAACTAAATACAGCGGCGAAACTTTAGCAACCCTAATTTATACTTCTGGAACTACGGGAAAACCCAAAGGTGTGATGCTCTCTCACAGAAATTTGCTGCACCAAGTTAAAAGCTTGGGAGCGGTAGTACAACCAGAAAAAGGAGATATAGCTCTCAGCATTTTACCTACATGGCATAGTTATGAACGCAGTGGTGAATATTTCTTAATTTCTCAAGGCTGTACCCAAATTTACACTAATTTGCGTTCTGTTAAAGGGGATTTAAAGAAATTTAAACCCAATTACATGATTGCTGTGCCTCGATTATGGGAATCAATTTATGAAGGAGTGCAAAAGCAATTCCGCGAACAACCAGCCAAAAAACAAAGCTTGGTGAAGTTTTTACTGGAAATGAGTCAGAAATATATTGAAGCGCGACGCATTTCTCAAGGATTGAGTTTAAATCATATTCATGCTTCAGTGATTGAGCGATCGCAAGCCAAAATAGTAGAATTAGGTTTGTTATCGTTCCATAAACTAGGTGAAAAATTAGTTTATGCCAAAGTGCGAGAAGCCACTGGTGGCAACATCAAGCACGTCATTAGTGGTGGTGGAGCGTTACCTGGATATATAGATAACTTTTTTGAAATTGTCGGCGTTGAAATATTACAAGGTTATGGTTTGACAGAAACCTCACCAGTAACTAATGCTCGTCGTCCTTGGCGGAATTTACGGGGTTCGTCAGGACAGCCAATTCCCGGTACGGAAGTTAAAATTGTTCATCCTGAGACTCGTCAACCGTTACCAGTGGGAGAACGGGGTTTAGTCTTGCTCAAAGGTCCACAAATCATGCAGGGTTATTATCAAAATCCCGAAGCCACGAAGAAAGCTATAGACGCAGAAGGTTGGTTTGATAGCGGTGATTTAGGTTGGGTAACTCCTGAAAATGACCTAGTATTAACAGGTAGAGCAAAGGATACAATTGTCTTAACCAACGGCGAAAATATCGAACCTCAGCCCATAGAAGATGCTTGTTTGCGATCACCCTACATTGACCAAATTATGTTAGTAGGACAAGATCAACGTAGCATTGGTGCTTTGATCGTTCCTAACCTAGAAGCTTTAGCAAAATGGGCAGAAACTCAAAATAATACTCAAAAGATTGACTTAGAGGGTAAGATAGTCCAGGATTTATTTCGTCAAGAATTAAATAGAGAAGTTCAAAACCGTCCCAGCTATCGAGCCGATGATCGTATTGGACCGTTCAAACTCATTGAGGAACAATTCTCAATTGAAAATGGACTAATGACACAAACTCTTAAAATCCGTCGTCATATTGTTATGGAACGATATTGCGATACTATTAACGGAATGTTTACCAAGTAATTTCCTAAGTACAATATTTATGGATGTCTCTAACCCGCAATTGCTTTTAAAACGCCCGATTAATGTCAAAGCCATAGTTACTAGTCTCTGGAAAGAGGAAGTACAACAGCAACTACAAGGTCAGATTAACCAAGTTGACCAACAACTGCAACAACTAGACGTTGAAGGTCAAAGAGCAATTAGCGCCATTCAAAAACAGAGTGTTCAACCACCAGGACCACAAACACTCCAACAAATTGACAATGTTCAACTGCAAGTCAATCAAAAGAAAAGTGAACTACTAGAGCAGAAAAATCAAATGCTGCAAAACCTCCAACAAGTACAATTGTTGGAATTAGATCAAGAAGTCAACCAATTTCAAATGGAAAGCTTTTTCCGCATTGAACTAGGTGATAACCTGATTAGTAAAATGCAGGTTGAAGTTGTCCTCCGTGATGGCATTGTCGAAGAAATTCGCGGAGATATCTAATCATTACCACTCTGTAGAAGTTTACCATATCTCGTTCCCATTCTCTGACTGGGAATGCGATCACAGAGGTTCTGCCTCTACAGTTATACTAAACACGGTTGGGACATGGACTTTTACGAAATTACGAAAAACCTAGATTTGTAGGGCTTTAGCACTGCTCATTGGTGTCAACTTAAGTTAGAAATGGCTTATCTGTTTGCTTCCACACCCGCCCAGAAATGAATTTCACAGGCTTTTAACCAAAGTAAACTAAAGTTTACTAAAACGATTTAAAAAGTTTTCCGGTTATTTAGTCATCTTTAGATGACTTTTGCTATGAGACTGGGAATTAATTCCCAGGCGGGTTATGGATTTCACCAAAATAACCAGCGCGAAAATAGAGTATTAGGAGGTTGACAAACGATTTTGAATTTGTTATCATAAAATTGACGAGGAAGAACTATCTTCTCGTAAAAATCTATTCAATTCCCCAAAACCGCTGACAATCAAGTAAGCGGTTGTGTTTTGTCCAAAAAAACAGATAGTTATCAATTATCTGATTTTTCCAAAAAATCACCCACTTGATCACAAAACTGTTAAAATTCGTAGATTGAAGTCCATATATTATTGATTCTGAAACCACCATATCATGAGCATTAACGAAGTATTTATGCCGGCGCTGAGTTCCACCATGACCGAAGGCAAGATTGTCTCCTGGGTCAAGTCACCTGGAGATAAAGTGGAGAAAGGCGAAACGGTGGTGGTTGTCGAATCAGATAAAGCTGATATGGATGTAGAAACCTTCTATGAAGGATATCTAGCCTATATCATTGTTCCCGCTGGTGAAACTGCCCCAGTCGGCGCTGCGATCGCTTATATCGCCGAAACAGAAGCAGAAATCGCCACAGCCAAGTCCTTAGCCAACGCAGGTAGTGCTGCTGCTCCCTCCACACCCGCACCCATACCAGTTACCGCTGCCGCAGTTGCTACCCCCGTCACCGCATCTCAAAATGGTTCTAACCATCAACCCGGCAGAGTCGTAGTTTCACCCCGCGCTCGCAAATTAGCTAAAGAACTCAAAGTTGATTTAAATACCCTCCAAGGTAGTGGTCCCTACGGTCGCATTGTCGCTGAAGATGTAGAAGTTGCAGTCGGTAAAGTTCAGCCCGTTACTACCTTTATATCAGTAGCTACACCAGCACCAGTAGCTGTAGCCACACCCGCACCAGCACCAGTAGTTAGTACCGCTGTTCCTGGTCAAGTAGTACCATTCACTACCTTACAAAATGCTGTAGTTCGAGGCATGGTAGCCAGTCTATCTGTACCTGTATTCCGTGTTAGTTACACAATTAGCACCGATGGACTCGATAAACTTTACAAACAAATTAAGTCCAAAGGTGTAACAATGACCGCGCTATTAGCCAAAGCAGTAGCCGTAACATTGCAAAAACACCCCATTCTCAATGCCAGCTACTCAGATCAGGGAGTTGTTAATCACGCTAATATCAACGTGGCTGTAGCTGTAGCTATGGGTGATGGTGGTTTAATTACACCAGTTTTACAAAATGCCGATGCAGTTGATATCTACTCTTTATCTCGCAACTGGAAATCTTTAGTAGAACGCGCTAGAGCTAAACAACTACAACCAATAGAATACAATAGCGGTACTTTTACCCTTTCCAACTTAGGAATGTTTGGTGTAGATACCTTTGATGCTATTTTACCTCCTGGACAAGGTTCTATTTTAGCCATTGGTGCATCTCGTCCCCAAGTAGTTGCCACAGCCGACGGATTATTTGGTGTGCGTCAACAAATGCAAGTTACTATTACCTGTGATCATCGCATTATTTACGGTGCTGATGCCGCTGGATTCTTGCAAGACTTCGCTAAGTTGATTGAAACCAATCCCCAATCTTTGACAATGTAAGGACTAATACCCAGATCCCCGACTTCTCGAAGAAGTCGGGGATCTATAAAAAATATAAACATATACAAATTCCAGATTCTAAGAAGTAATATTAAAACAAACAATTCATTAAAAATTGGTGTGTGTTATGACAACCAAAAAACAATTCAACAGCTTTGAAGAAATGCTTTCCGGCTCAGATGTACCTGTATTAGTAGATTTTTATGCTGACTGGTGTGGTCCTTGTCAAATGATGACACCTATTTTAGAACAGGTTAATCTTCAATTAAAAGACCGTTTACGGATTGTCAAGATTAATACAGAAAAGTATACAGAATTGGCAAGTCAATATGGGATTTCTGCCTTACCAACTCTGGTACTATTTAAACAAGGAAAGCCCATAGATAAAATTGAAGGTGTCATGCAAGCTGCACAGTTAGTACAACATCTGCAACCACAGCTTTAAATAGTTTCTCCAATTAGAGATGCGAAATTCCGCGTCTCTATTACAGCAATTTTTACGAAACAAAATCAAGATATTGATTCTAGAAAATCCGCGCTATCTTAAAATAAAGAAGATTCAAGGAGTGCATTTTTCTATGAATTCTATGAAAGGCAAACAAGTTTTACTTACAGGTGGCACAGGAGGACTGGGTTTAGGTGTAACACCCGCAGTTATAGCCCAAGGTGCAGAGGTGACCATTCCTTATCGCAATCCTAAAGAGATAGAACGTCTCAAGGGAATTATCTCACCTGCGGATTTTGCCAGAATTAATTTTATTCCTGCTAATTTAGAAGATGAAGCATCAGTAGAAAAACTGATCAGCCGCATGACAAAAGTGGATGTTTTAATTCATTTAGTCGGTGGTTTTTCTATGGGAAAAACCCACGAATACAGCTTTTATGATTGGAAGCAACAAATAGATTCAAACTTAAATACAACTTTTTTAACTTGCAAATATAGCCTCAAAAGTATGTTAGAAAATGGCTATGGGCGAATTGTTACCGTTAGTTCTCGCGCTGGTGCAGAACCTGTGGGAAAATTAGCAGCTTATTCTGCGGCTAAAGCTGGTGTAATAGCTTTAACAAAAGCGATAGCTGATGAAACCAAAAATACTAATATTACTGCTAATACTGTCCTCCCTAGTATAATTGATACTCCTACAAATAGAGAAACTGCGGGTGCAGAAAATGCTGATAAATGGGTAAAACCGGAATCTATCGCCCAAGTTATCTGCTTTTTGGCTTCGGAAGCTGCTAAGGATGTGCGTGGTGCTACCATTCCTGTTTATGGCAATGTATAAAGTATCCAACTGTTAAATACTTTGAGTGTTGCTGAATCCCAAATTAATATGAAGCCACGTAGCATAAAATCTCAATGGGAAAAATTACTTATTTTCAACCCACGGAGGTGGGTTTTGCCTGTGTAGTTGCGGTTTCTAACCGCCGATTTAATGTTAACAGGATTTTTTAAAATGGATTAAAATTTAAATCAGTTAAGTAGTTACTAGAATAAGTTTAATCCTGCATAAAATTATGAATATTACTCAACCAACATCTACCCGATTAGTTTTGGAATCTCTCAGTTTAAAAAAGATATGGATAAAAGGAGGGAATATTATTCTCTTTGGATTTATATTAATACTTGCCTTCGGAAAATTTAATTATTTAAAATGCGATCGCTCTTCTTCTCAACCAGCAAATTGTCAACTCTGGGAAATTGGCTTACTACCCAAGTTTAATCAATTTCAAATACGGCATACAATCAAAGGTGATGCACGGAATCCTCAAATCATCGTTCTTTTAGTTAATAATCCCCTATCAATCATTTTATCTGACTCTACAACTGGAATTTTTCCAAGAAATCCTCAACAATTAACTTCGATGTTATATCGAGCAGTTTCACCTTTACAAACTTTGTTTCCAAAAGACTCTGTTTCTCTTAATACGATAGTTGAGAATGAAGAAGGAAATTTAGCATTAGGAAGTGGATTGGTTTCTATCCTAGTGGGGATAATATTTTTGATTTTTCAAAAAACGCAAACTTGTATTCTTGATCAGGAAAAAAATCAAATGATTTACACCCAACAAAGAATTGGTCGTAAAGCCAAAATTACAACTACTTCATTGACAGGAATTCAAGTTTTAGTAGAGAAAGATAAGGATACCGACGACGATACTATTTATACACTTTTTCTCCAACCTTGTCATGGCGATCGCATAAAAATTACCAGAAGTGCTGGACCTGATGCTAGTCAAATGGCCATTAGTTTAGCCCAGTTTCTCAACATACAAGTAACACGAGTGGATCTTACTAAACAAGAGTCTGAAACCTAAAGCCAAATAGTATAAAAAATAGGTTAGTGTTAATTGAAATTCTATTGATGAATAAGTTGATTTAACTGTACCTGAATCTGTTTTGCCAACTTATACGCCCTATTATCATTTGTAGGAAAAGATTCTCGACGGGGATCTTTACCAACCGCTTCTCGACTTTCAATGTTAATTAAGGGAATATTTTGACCATCTTTTGTAATCAAATAGATTTGATAAATATATTCATAATGTATATAGGAATCAATTGCTGAATCGTCTGTAGGTACTACATAGCGTCCATTAGACAGCGGATTAATATCAAGTCCATGAATTGATGCAAATGAAATATTGACATTCTTCCCTTTAATATATTGTTCCAATTGTTTATCGGCAAAATTAAAAGAAAATGAGCCAAATTTTGAAAAAATATTCAGCCGCCAAGATAGATTTAGTATTTCACAAATTGGATAAATAATAGATGAAATAAAATCCGCAAATGATTTACATTCATCCATGTATACAATTGGATGCTTATGACTGTCTGGAATAAATTTGACAGGTTGCTGATCAAATTCAAGATTAAGAGCAACTATAAAATTAGGTGAATCAGACCCAATTAAAAAATCAGTTATTTGGAATGAAATACCATTGATTTCTTTTTGGTTGTAGATAGTCTGTGCTGAAGTTAGAGTAGTGAATTTTTGTAGCTTCACAGAAGCAGAATTTCGATCGAAAGTATAAATTTTCTTAATTGTGACTTGGGAGGAAAATAACAATATTAGAAAGATAACTCCCCCAATATAACCAACACCAACCCAAACAAGGGTAGTCTCTCCCGGTATAGGTGATTCTACTATACGAGATAATTTCTGTCTTCACGGGAATGGTTAAAAAACTTTGAATCCTTCGACATTCTGCCAGATTTTTGCCACTTGGTTGACATACTGTTTTACCAGGTAAAAAAGGTAGTCCTATCCAGATTGCTAGTAAACCTGGAATGCAAATTAATGCAAAATGCAAACATCGTGAGAATGGATTAATCTTTGAAGAAAGGTCTTGTTTTGTAACAATTCGATTGGGAGATTGTTCAGTAATTGACCAGAAAGACATAAGTAAAATTATTTGTTACATCATAATTTTAATTTATCATTATTCTTCCCTAATTCCTCAACAGTAAGAAACTTGAAAACTTTGGATAATATTTATACCGAAAATATGTATAATAATTTAATAGAGTTTATTGGCTAATACGAGCAATTCCTGGGTCGCGCTTCACTTCTCTTTCTAATAGAGCTTCTTTCCGTTCGATCCCCCACCGATAGCCTGTGAGAGTACCATCACTTCCTATTACCCGATGACAGGGGATAGCAACGGCAATTTTATTGGAGGCACAGGCCCGAGCCACAGCTCTTACTGCTTTAGGATTGCCGATCTTATTTGCTAGTTCGCTATAGCTGAGAGTGGAACCCGTGGGAATTGCCTGTAATGCTTGCCATACCTGCTGTTGAAATACTGTGCCTTGAATATCAAGCGGTAAATTAAGATCCCTTTCAGGCAATTCAATAAATGCTATTAATTGAGTTAGCCACTGCTTAAATGTTGGGTCGGTTTCACAAAACTTTGCCTGTGGAAATTGACGATGAATTTGTTCTTCAAGTGCTTCAGGATTCTCACCAAACTCAATCGCGCAGATTCCTACTTCGGTCGCTGCGACAATTATCCAGCCTAAATATGATTCATCCGTGGCATAGCGAATTTCTCTGGCTTTTGCTGCTTTTTTGGATTCTGTTGGTGTCATTTCCAACATTTTTGAACTTCTCTCATAAAATCGGCTGCTAGAAGTAAACCATGCATCATAAATTGCTTCGGTAATTGATGTTCCATTGTTACTCAGTAATACCATAGCGGTTAGAAAATAAATACTATCCAGTTCTTGCGATCTAATTTTTTAACTTGAGTTTCTTTGATGCGATCGCCTTTCTAAATATCAAACTTGAACCTGATTAAGCTCATAAGTGGGGTAAATTTGTTAAGCGATAGCGAAGCGCGACCTAGGAATCGCTTAATCACAAACTTAAGAAGATGACTTTTGAGGCGATTACATTAATTTCTCATAAAAATCTGTAATAATGTGTGGCAGTATGCACTTATATAAGATATAGGAATTAAATTACAAACCCTGTAGGGGTGGGGTTTCCCCGTCCTCAATTGTATTTCATCCGACTTTGTACCATTTTCTATCATCCCACAATATCTAGCAGTTTAGCAAAGAGAAATCTCTGTATAGAATAGCGATAGCGAAGTGCGACCTAGGAATCGCCCTCTAACAAATCATTTGAGAATATTTATGTTTGTATGAAATAGCAATCACCACAAATTTTATACAAACTTCTTAGATAGGCCGTAAAATAGATATAATTAGTTGGCTAAGAATATTCCTATGGTTGTTACACGCCCTATCTCTAAAACAATTTTGACAATTGCAGACATTGAGAACAAGTTTCAACTCATGCCTTCCGTTGAGTCAACATTTTTTAGAGAATGGCAGAATGATTTACCCGAACTAACTGATATTGAAAAAGCAACCCTAGATCGCCTATTGGTGAGATTTACAGGACATAGAAGGCGAGGTACCTTAGCAGAAGGTGCTGTTGACAAGTTGATGATCTCGCCTCTGTTAGATTTAGTGGGCTTTTATGAGCCTGAATATGAAGTGCGAACTGAAGAATCCGTTGAATTTGCGCTAGAAGGTGAAGAAGAAGTTTTGCGCGGGAGAATTGACACTTTAATAGTGCGCGATCGCCTATGGATATTGGTGATTGAGGCAAAACGCACGATTATGGCTTCCTTAGCATTGCCACAAGCTTTGTCTTACATGATGTGCAATCCAGAACCAGAGCTTCCATCTTTCGGACTAATTACTAATGGAGATGAGTTTATTTTTGTGAAGGTAATCGCAAAGCCAATTCCTTTATACAGTGCTTCACGATTGTATTCGTTATTTTTTCCCACTGGCAGTCAAGATTTGCATGAAGTATTTCGTGTTTTAAAACAGATTAAAATGAACAATCTTCACCGATAGTTGGTATCTTAGCCCTAGACTATAGCGAAGTGCGACCTAAGAATCGCCAAAGTTAAGAATTGAGAAGCAATAGCGAAGTCCTATTGGAATCCTTAACGCCCAGTTTAAATTTCTAGATTTGTAGAGATTAAGATCATGGCGCGATCGCATATCTCTTGACGGTTGACTAGTTTGGCTAACTCATGGGGTTCATAGCGTCCTTCCTCAACCTCTGAGGAGGCGCGATCAACTGCTTCTGTATAAGCTTCAGAAATTGCTAGGCGTAATTCCTCGGTATTGAGGTATGTTCCGCCAGCTTTACGTCGCTGGTTTTTAGTTTGAATACCGCGGATAGAGTTGCGAATTGATAGCTCCCACGATTTCGTAGTGCGATTTTCTGCTTTTTGCTTGATTAGATGCATGAGCAGAATTACTGCATAGCTACGAATGTTGTTGATTTTATCGTCTCTGCTCATTTCTTCTAATTCGTCAACAATTGCCAAAGCTCCAGTCATATCACCTTTAAGTAGTAATTCCCTTAATGTCAAAAGTTCTTCCATATCTTTAGTTATGCGAGAATGCGATATATAGTAGTTATAGCATTAGTTACTATATCCATTAAGAGCCGATATAAACTTCTTTGTTAACAGGTCCATAATTCCAACAGTTAAAATTTGCAGGTACAAGCTCTTGTTCTGCAACTGTCGTCCAGACCTTGATATAGTAGAGGAGCTTTTGAAGAAAACAGCGATAGCGAAGCGCGACCTAGGAATCAGGGTATCACCAGACAAGAGTATATCAAGAAGCAAAGCAGGAAGAAGCAACAAACTTACTGGCACGGATATTATCTAAGCGATCTAGGAAATTGACCAATAGCTACATCGAAAATATTAACAGTTTGACCATAGCGCAACTAGAAGACCTGGGAGAAGCATTACATTATTAGATTTTGTAGATATTGCTTACCTAGACGAATAGCTAAAATCTCACAACTAAGCTACTTTTTGGAAATTTTAATTTCACCCTTGCGGTACTAGCTTATAATTGCCAAGGGGCTTATGCTCCTGTACTCGTAAGTCCAAGGGGGATAGATGACAATTAAACGGTTGCTGTTAATTGGGCTAACTTTGTTAGCGATAATGTTGTCAGGGTTATCTTTATTAAATAGCTGGCAAAAACCTCAATTCCAGAGTCGTCTAGAATTGTACCAGACTAATATTGTTTTACAAGCCCAAGCATGGCAACCAGAAGATAGCAGCGACAAGAGTATTCAAACAATTCAAGAATCTATTCTCGGTACAAATCCCATAGAAAGCTCAATAAAGCAATATCAAACAGCGAGTAAATCTGTTCAAATAAGTTTAGAGACAACTAAGAAAAAATTAGTAAAACTGCAATCTTCACCAACTCTTCCTATTTCCGCAGAGGAAGAAAGGTTACAAAAATCTCGACAGCAACAAGAAAAATTGTTAGCAGAAGTAGATTTGCGGTTAGGAATTTTGCAAGCACAGCAACAGGAAACGGATAACGCGATTAAAACTTGGAGTCAGTTACAGCAATATTCAGATATCGACTCCAAATATCCAGAAACTGCTCAAGTATTAAGCGGAATGTGGAGTAAACCTCCGCGTCTCCTGCCCAAAGCTGAACAACTTATTCAACAAAACTTAGATAGTTGGTTTCGTTCTACAGCTTTAGAGCAATTATATCAATTTCAACAACGTCAAGAAGCTCTATCCACTTTGAAAATTGCCCAACAAGAAGCGGCAACCCAAGCATTGTTAAAATTATCCATAATTGCCACTATCCCTACTTTAACAGCCTTGATTGGGCTAATACTGTTGATTTTCTTATTTGGTCAACGCTTACTCAAAGGTCGAGAATCTATCTTAGCGACAAATAGTGATTTAGTGTGGTCAACTCCTTGGAATTGGGAAATAATTATTCAGGTTTTCATCCTCGGCTTTTTCTTGATGGGGCAATTATTTATACCAGAGTTATTATCTATTTTGCCTATTCCCCGTAGTACAGGTAATGCCAAAATTGAGGCTTTTACGGTTTTAGTCAGTTATCTATTAGTGGCTTTAGGTTGTTTCTCTGTTCTATATTTTTCCATTAGACGTTTTTTCCCCCTTCCGGAAAACTGGTTTCGCTTCAATTTCTTCAGTAATTGGTTTTTGTGGGGATTTGGTGGCTACTGCACAGCTTTACCTATTGTGGTGATAGTATCACTAATTAATCAAAAATTATGGCAAGGACAAGGTGGCAGTAATCCACTTTTGCAAATGGCTCTAGAAAGCCGGGATAATACGGCATTGGGGATATTTTTCTTTACCGCAGCCATAGCTGCACCGTTTTTTGAAGAATTATTATTTCGGGGCTTTTTATTACCATCCTTGACTCGTTATACCTCGGTTTGGGGGGCAATTTTCGTCAGTAGTTTGTTATTTGCGGCTGCTCACCTGAGTTTATCGGAAATACTCCCGCTTACAGCATTGGGAATAGTCTTAGGAATAGTTTACACGCGATCGCGCAATTTACTTTCTTCTATGCTTCTCCACAGTCTTTGGAATAGTGGCACATTAATTAGTTTATTTCTTTTAGGTAGTCAGTAGGAGCGTATTGCTTTTAGGTAGTCAGTAGGGGCGTATTGCAATACGCCCCTACAGTTATTAAATAAAAATAATTCATTAGGTTATTATTAATTGTTTTTATCCTAATAGCTAACTCCTCAAATACTTCTAAAATAAAATTCTCCGGATTTTACAAAAATATATATGTAGAAAAATCTATAGTGTCGTATCTTTGCTGATTTTGAGGTTAATTATTACCTGAAAATTTGACAGGATACTGCATCTTATGTTTCTGCCAAATTTTTTATTTCTTATCAGTATTTAAACCATACAGGAATTGTAACTAAAAAGTCATTATCAACTCCCTTGATTTTATTCTTTATAAATAAAGGATCATAACTAAATATGGGCAATCTTAACCCATCTCACACTACTAAACAACTGTTAGCTGGTTATGCTGGAATTATTTTTGGAGGATTTGGGCTGCATAAATTCATTCTTGGTTACACATCAGAAGGTTTTATTATGTTAGCAATTTCCGTAATTGGTGGCTCTTTTACCTACGGACTTACATTAATAGTTATGCAACTCGTTGGTTTAGTTGAAGCCATGATTTACTTTAATAAATCCCATGAAGAATTTGTTAATACCTATTTTGTGAATAAACAAGGTTGGTTTTAGAAAATTTGTTGTGTAAAATTGATATGCAAATTCTCCAACATAAACAGATTCATTTACTCATTTTGTTAATTATGAGTATAGGGTATTTTAGTATAGTATCAGATTGGGAAATCAATGATTTTTGCAAAAGCTTGATTTTGATGTTGCCATTACAATTCACTACTATCATTTACACTATCAGCATCAAGGCTAAGTAGTCAGAACTATAATTTTTGGGATTTAAAGTCGAGAATCTCAATAGTTTCGGTAACTATACTAAACATGGTTAAAACATGGACGTTTAGAGGATCACGAAAAACCTAGATGTGTATGGGTTTAGCACTGCCATTGGTGTCAACTTAACGTAAAACCCGTAGCCCGCCTGGGAATGAATTCCCAGTCTAATGGCAAAAGTTGTCTTTTGATGACTGAATATCCTGAAAATCTTTAGTCTACTTTAGTAGACTTTGTTTCTACAGAATTAGCAGAAGATTTTCAGTCAATTAAAAACCAAGAAATAATACCTATCAATTTTAATCAGTTAATAAGTGATGTACAAACCAATATTCCTCCTCAATTAAAAAAAGCGATCACTCTAGATTGGATATCCATAAAATTACCAATTTGGCTAATTGGATTTAACTTTACAAGTCCGGTAAAAAAAGTTGATACCACCATAGATAAAATAGATTTAATTCTCATCTTCGGTGGACAACCAATTACCATTCATGCTGA
Source organism: Dolichospermum sp. OTE_75_concoct_329_sub (assembly GCA_031376645.1). Taxonomy (GTDB): domain Bacteria; phylum Cyanobacteriota; class Cyanobacteriia; order Cyanobacteriales; family Nostocaceae; genus Dolichospermum. The sequence continues at coordinate 47,005 of JANMEE010000115.1, forward strand.
TAGTCGTTATCAGTTACCAGAGATATTAACAAAAAGTAAGACGAGAGCGATCGCGGCTGTAGATGGAACATTCTTTTCTCTCAAATATCTCACTTCTAATGTGATCATCAGTCCAGTATTGAGCCAAAGCACCAAGCAATTTCAACCTGGTAACAATAGTGATGACAAAAAAATAGCGGGACGACCTTTGGCATTAATTAGCCTCTATGAAGTTCGCTTTATTCCCAAACAGCAAAAACCTTTAAAGGTTTATCCGGCTTTGATGCTGTTCGTTATCGAGCTTTTTGGGGTATTAATCAAAATAAACAACCCACTGTTGGCATTTCTCGTCGTTCTGTTGATGCTGTATCTTTAGGAGCAGCACTAGCAAAAGCAGGTTTACAGGATGCAGTCATGCTTGATTCTGTCCAAAGTACATCCCTAGCTTTCCAAGGGCAATCTCTCACAAATTATACTCCTCGTCCAGTCCCCCATGCGATCGCTCTCATACCCCCAATTACCCAAAATATTCATGATTGCCTTGTATCCAGCCCAGAAAAATAAACTTATAACCGCAAAAATTAACCAATGATTCTATAGCGGTTATCGCTCTTGATGCAATATTATCTAGGGCGCAGGCCCTGCGCCCCTACAGGCTTTGCGATTTGCTGACTGTAGCTCACAAAGAGTGCATACCGCTATATTTTTCATAAAATAAATGATATGAATCCTGTAAAATAAAAGAGCTATCAAATCTTATAGCAAGATTCAACATTTTTTATCATTGGTTAACATACAAAATGCTCTTACATTTAAGCACTTGGCCCGAAGTTGAAACTTATCTCCAAAAATCCCAAGGGATTATTTTACCAATTGGTTCGACAGAACAACATGGACCTACGGGATTAATTGGGACTGATGCAATTTGTGCGGAATCTATATCAAAAGGTGTAGGTGAAACAACACAAGCAATGGTAGGACCAACAATTAATGTAGGAATGGCATTACATCATACTGCTTTTCCAGGGACAATTAGTTTGCGTCCTAGCACCTTAATTTTAGTAATAAAAGATTATCTCACTTGTTTAACAAAAGCTGGTTTTACCAAGTTCTATTTTATTAATGGACATGGGGGAAATATTGCTACCCTCAAAGCTGCTTTTTCGGAAACTTATGCCCATTTAGAAGATCTACAAATTCCCAATTCTGCAAAAGTGCAATGTCAAATTGCTAATTGGTTTATGGGTGGTTCTGTCTATAAACTTGCTAAAGAATTGTATGGTAATCAAGAAGGTTCTCATGCTACCCCTAGCGAAATAGCCGTTACTCAATATATTTACCCAGAAGCAATTAAAAAAGCCTATCTTTCTCCAGAAATTGCTAGTGGACATAAAATTTATAGCGCTGTTGATTTTCGTTCCCGTTATCCAGATGGCCGCATGGGTTCAAATCCAGATTTAGCAACGACCGAACATGGTAAACAGTTTTATGATTTGTCTGTGGAGGAATTGAGTAAAGGCTATTTGGAATTTGTGAAGGAGGAATAGAGTTTTTTCTGACACACAGACTTTATTAGCCTAGATTTTTGCCAAGCTTACAATGTTTTTACATCCGTTGAACCTTCGTAAATTGGCTGCTCTTCATACTGCTATATAAAACCTAGACAAAGCTAGACTTTACTTTCTACTTCAATAGTAGCATGGAAGTGCTTATGCTTATTGCCTATACTTGTACTTTGTTAAAATAAATTTTTTTAGATCTAATTTTGCCATTAATTATGAGAATTTTACTTGTCGAAGATGATCAACGGATTGCCAAACCCTTAGCAGAAGATTTAAAACATCAACGTTATGTTGTAGATATTGCTAAGGATGGAATTGAAGGTTGGGAATATAGTCAATCAACACAATATGACATAATTTTATTAGATTTAATGCTACCAAAGTTAGATGGAATTAGTTTATGTAAACGCTTACGATCTATTAAATATAATGCCCTCATTTTAATGCTCACAGCCAAAGATACTACAGCAGACAAAGTAATGGGATTAGATGCTGGGGCTGATGATTATTTAATTAAACCATTTGATTTAGAAGAATTAACAGCCCGCGTTCGCGCTTTATCTCGCAGAAATTTAGAAGTTCGTCCATCCATATTGGCAGTGAAGATGGTAAACTAATCGGATATGTAAGGGCTAGTGAATCACTAGACAATCTCAATCAAACTTTAAATAAACTTGACTGGGGTTTAGAAGGGGGAATTTGTTTTGCTCTCCTGATTAGCGGTCTTGGTGGAGTATGGTTAATTCGTCAATCTATGCAACCAATCGAAGAAAGTTTACAAAAACTTCAACAATTTACTGCTGATGCTTCTCACGAACTCAGAAGTCCATTAATGGCAATTAAAAGTAATGCTTCAGTAGCAATTAAATATCCAGAAGCAATTCGAGAAACAGATTTAGAAAAATTCCAAGCTATTCTCAGCGCGACTAAACAAATGTCTAGTTTAACCGAAGATTTATTACTTTTAGCGCGGACTGATATTATCCCCAATGAAGAGCCAAACCCTGTTAATTTAATAGAAATTTTAGATAACTTATATAAAGTATACAAACCTCAAGCTGAGACTAAACAAATTCAGATCAAATTACAATTAGACCAAAATTTATATGTACTTGGTGATTGTGAACAATTAAAACGATTATTTACTAATTTGCTGGAAAATGCCATTAACTATACTTATTTAGCAGGTACAATTGAAATTAAAACTCGTAGTCTAGGTTCTCATGTCTACGTCAGTATAAAAGATACAGGTGTAGGAATTTCTCCAGATAATTTGGAAAAAGTTTTTGATAGATTTTGACGAGCCGATGAATCTCGCAGTTATAATTGTGGGGGTTCGGGTTTGGGTTTAGCTATTGCTCAAGCCATTGCCAGAAAACATGGCGGATTAATTACTGTCAAGAGTGAATTAGGATTTGGTAGTTGTTTTACAACACGCTTATTATTAACTGCACCAAAAAATTAGATTGAGTTTAATAATTACCCAACCTAATTAATATAATAAAATATTCCATCACTTGATAAAGTTATACTTTCAAAAACTTTAAGTAGGGTGGGCATTGCCCACCGTAGTCCAATTTTAGCAAGCAATGAATGCCTCCGTACGTATAGTATAGGACACGCAAGCTATCAAAAATCAAATAGGAGTTTTATATTATTGATAACGCACCAGTTGTTTATTCTACAAAATCAGGACGCGCTTGTTGATTGAATTTAAACTTTTCTGCCAATAATTCCCACTTTTCCTGCTCAATTATCTGAATAAATTCTCCTAAATTTTCGCGGTATTGATATAGAGAATGTAATAATGCTTGACGATTATATTGTGCCATCATTACTCCTAATTCGGGATTTCCTCCCCCTACTCTACTAGTATCCCGGAACCCTGAACTGGCAAAATTTTGAGCTAATGTGGCGATTTCTGGATCTGTTTCACTTAAACAAGCTGCTATCAAAGATGCACTAACCATCACAGGTAAATGGGAAATCCAACTTACAGCCAGATCATGTTTTTCTGGTGAACAATGGTAAATAATAGAACCGAGCGATCGCACAATTTCTTCTACAGTAGATACAACATTAGTAGATGTTGTATTTATTGGTGTTAATACATAAGGCCGATTGAGAAACAAGTCCCGCTGTGCTGCTTCTATACCAACATCTGTTTTTCCCGCCATCGGATGACCACCGATAAAATTTTCCCATAAAGGAGAAATTACTTCAACTATAGGTGTTTTAACTGAACCAACATCAGTGATAATAGTAGTTTTTGGTAAATGAGTTATTAACTCTTTCACTTGAGGCACTATCAACCCTATAGGAGTACAAATAAATACAACTTCGGCTGATGCTAACAAACTCAAATCCAACGACGCTTGATCAACACTACCGAGGTTCATAGCCTTTTCACAGGTTGATCCACGACGGCTGACACCTAAAACATAGTGTCCTTGCGAACGTAAATCGAAACCTAAACAACCGCCGATCAGTCCTAGTCCTAAAATACCAATTTTCATCGTCATTTTGAAAATTTAACTTTTACTTGTTCTCTCGATACTTTACCAACTCCAACTCTCAAAGTTGGCAATAACAGGTTAGATTCATGACTTTAGAAGCAGAATTAATTGCAAAATATGCAGAGGGGGTTTTAGACTTTAGTGGTCTTAGCCTAGCAGAATCAAATTTTAGTAGTATTAATCTCAGTGGTATTAATCTGAGTCAAGCAAACTTGAGTGTAGCTAATTTAAGTGGGACAAATCTCAGTAGAGCTAATTTAACCAATGCTCAAATGAATGTGGCTCGACTAAGTGGTGCAAATCTTACCGATGCTATTCTCAACGGCTGTAGTCTCAACGTTGCCAACTTGGTGCGGGCAGATTTAACTCGCGCTCAACTTTGTGGAGCTTCCTTAGTTCGTAGTGAATTACTTCGTGCTGATTTAACTCGTACTAATCTATCAGATGCCAATCTTAGTGGTGCTGATTTGCGAGAGGCCACACTCCGCCAAGCTAATCTCCGGTGTGCTAATCTCGGTGAGGCCAATTTGAGAGGATGTTTCCTCAGAGAAGCTAACTTGGAAATGGCCAATCTACAGGGGACAGAATTAAGTGCTTGTGACTTGACCGGGGCTAACTTACGAAATAGCGAACTCAGACAAGCTAACTTATCTTTAGCCAACCTCACTGGTGCAGATTTACGAGGAGCTAATCTTCGTTGGGTAGATTTACGAGGTGCTAATTTAACCGGAGCAGATTTAAGTGAAGCAAAACTAAGTGGTGCTAATTTAACTGGGGCAGATTTGACCAATGCCAATTTGACTAATACTAGTTTTGTTCATGCCAATTTAACTCAGGCAAAATTAATTAAAGTAGAATGGAATGGTGCAGATTTATCTGGAGCTAAATTAACTGGAGCTAAACTGCATGGTACACCCCGATTTGGGTTAAAAATAGAAGGTATTGTTTGTCAGTGGGTGGATCTTTCCTCTAGTGGCGATCGCTCAGTCATTCAAAATTTTACCCCAGAAAAAGCCAAAGAATTTTTTAATCTTACTCCTCCAAGCGTGCAAATTATTATTGACTTACCTCTAAACCATCAGGCTAACTTTGTTCTTGCTGGCACTTATTATAAAATCGCTCAAGAATATCCAGCTTTAATCCAACCACCCAACATAGAAATTAGCCCCCGAAGAACTACTTTAAGCTTCTGCATAGATAACGAACTCACTTTATTTTCTACGGCTTTTATGGCAATTCTGCCGTTTCAAGATGCTACCATTACCAAAAAAAATATTTATAGTATGGTAGATCTGATGCGGGCTGAAGTTATACATCAGAAGGATCTAAAGTCAATCAAAATAGTTAAACAATTAATCATCTTTTTATCGCAAGCTATCAGAAAAGCTAAGGTAATTGAAGAAACAAACAAAAATTTAGAAGCAGCCCAAAAATTAAATTTTTTCAAAGCGCCTACCCGGACAATATTAACAAATTCTCACTCTCAAGATCTCACAATCTACGATAATCCTCAATTTGGGAAGAAATTTACTAGTGATGATATATCTGATCAATCAGTATATGCTATACCTGATTTCCCTGTGATTGCAGATTTCATCAAAGAATTTTACCACCTAGATTAATTATCAGTGTTGGTTTGCCAGTATAAATTTACAGTAGGGGCGGGGAAACAATATTGTTGACTCTTGGGAGTCCAGCAGTCCACCCCACAAGAATATTATACTTATTGTGGGGTGGGCAACATGAGCACCCATATTATATTTAATTGTGCCTACCTACTTATTTCATTATCCACTGAAATTACAGGAGACAAAAAATGTTTAATCGCATGATGGGTAAAACTCGCTATGTTGTCTGTCGTTTGTTTTTGCATTTACAAGGATCAGACGTAGCCCCGATACTAGGTGTCCTTAATGGTAGCGCCCGAACAGCAATGAATGCTGATGGTGATATGGAAGTTTTAGGAGAAGAATTGGTGCAACTGTGCCAAACTTTCCTTCAATATGACGAATATTGGTTCTCTGCTGCTAATGAAGGTGATGTTTTGTGGAATGAAGGAGAAACAGGAGATTATGTTAATGAATTATTCACAGACTCAGCCCAAAGATATGGGGCTAATCTTGATTTTAATGCTACTTCCTCCAATCAACCTTTATCACTCCCTGTCACCCGTAACGTCATTATCATGATTACAGTCGCAGCTGAAGGAGAAATTCCCGAGTTAGAAACTGATTTAGCTAATATTCCAGCTTTAAAAGCAGCTTTAAAAGCCTTAATTAATTTACACTACAAACATAAACTCCGCGCTATCCAAGTCCATTTTTCTCCCGCTCAATTAGGTGATGAACTTTCTAGTGATCAATTATTAGAGTATTACCCCGAATTGATTCCATTGTAAATGATTCATTAGTCTGTAATTAGTACCAGCACAAAACATGAACACCATGATAATCACCGTACTGCGTAAATTTACAGTTGTTTGTTTAGCCTTAACTCTGTGCTTAACAACTGTCGCTTGTGGGGGCAGAAACCAAGTTAATTCTTCAACAAAGAACCTTAGCCAAACTGCTACTCCCACCAAATTAAATGATGGTCAGTATGAAGTACAACAGGGTACATACAACGATGTCAATGGTGAGTATACCCTGTTTTTACTCAATAACACCCCCCCAAGCTTTGCCACAGAAAAGCTACAAATGGCACGATTGACTGATGAAGAAATCAAAGCAGGTAAGAAAACTTACTTGAAAGTAGAAAATAGTCAGCCAGTCTTATACATGACTGAAGACTTTAAACTTGAGTACATCCATAACGTCACAGAAACAAGAAACAATCCCCAAACTGGACAACCGGAAACTGTAATTGTTCGTCAGCAAAGTAGTTTTTGGGCGCCTTTTGCAGGTGCTTTAGTTGGTAATGTTGCTGGTCAAGCTATTGGTAGTATGTTATTTAGACCTCAATATTATGTTCCTCCTGTGTATCAAGGAGGTGGGATCATGAATGGTTATGGTGGCTATGGTTCTAACTATGATTCAGCAGTTTCTAGTTACCGTTCTCGCTACAATGAACCACCCGCAGCTGTGAGAAATCGCACTACTTTCCGCACCACAGGAAACATCAGAAACTCTTCTTCAGGAAGCGGAAGCCGGACTACAACAGGTGGAAGAGCTTCCGGTTCTGGTTTTGGTAGTAGTACCCTTAGACCTTCTGGTAACTCTAGCTCTACCCGCCGCAATTCTGGTAGTAGTTTTGGTAGTGGTGGCCGTTCTTCCAGTCGTCGTTCTTCCGGTTTCGGTAGTAGAAGAAGATAGGAAATTCGGGTATCAAGAGACTTCCAAATAAAAAAATATCCCAAATTCTCTTGTGGTGCAGTCATCTTGCCTGCTAATAATATAAGGAGGGGCCAGATGCCCATCCCACAAGATTGGATAATTTTTTTCTAACACTCCCCGTCATAAATGAACGGGGATTCTTGCTTCAATGAGACTACATAAGCTATCTGTAGCTTAACCATTTGACTAGCTTACGACAACCAATGTGCATATTGCCAAATTAGTGGCTATCAGTATAGGATGTTAAGAACATATCACGCATCTACCGTCATGACTAACGCTACTTGGCAACCTATCCTTAAATCTGCACTTGCTAAACTACGAAAATTTGCCCGTAGTGCTGATTTTGATGCTTCCCTCTAACAACCATTATTTATCCTAGATTTTAATTTTTATAAGATATTAGAGGATGTTTGAACAAGTCTATTATGGTGTATCAAATATTGTTTTACCTCTCCCTAACCCTCCCCTTATAAAGGGGAGGGGACTTGATTTTCTGTTATCCTCCCTTTCCAATGCTACAGTGTACACACAAGTTAAATTACCCCCCTTAATTCCCCCGATGTATTTGGGGGAAACCGGAAAAATTAGTTCCCTCCCCTTTACAAGGGGAGGGTTAGGGTGGGGTAATTTGAGAAATAATAGTGATTTGATAGCGAAGCGCTCCGTAGGAATCACTTGTGTGTACACCGTAGCTTTCCAATGGGGGACTAAGGGGGTAAAATCATACCTCAAATTCTAAAATTTCAGGTCTTTAGCACTGACATTCATAGACTGTGATTGTGCTAATTTGCCATTAGAAAGAACAGCAATAGCGCGGGTATATTGGGGATCTCTATTTGTACCAACTAAATTCGGATTAGAAGCTAATTGACGTTCTTGGGTTTGTGTCAAGTCGAGCTTAATATCTGGTACAATCCCTTTATGATTGATGTCTGTACCATTCGGTGTATAGTAATGGGCAATGGTCACAGCTAATCCTGAACCATCTCCTAATTCATGCACTGACTGTACCAAAGCTTTACCGAAGGTTTGACTACCAACAACCACAGCCCGTTTATTATCTTTGAGTGCGCCGGTGAGGATTTCACTAGCACTAGCGGAATTACCATCAACCAACACGGCTAAGGGGAGTTTGGTAATAGCTGTACGGTTAGCTGTTGTTTGCTCGCTCAATCCTTTGCGGTCTACGGTTTTGACGATATGACCATCATCTAGCCACATTCTGGCAATTTCTATACTCGCATTTAATAAACCACCAGGATTACCTCGCAAATCTAAAACGTAGGAATCAACTTTTTGGTCGTTCAACTTGCGAATAGCTACACGCATTTGATCAGCAGCGTGAGAGCTAAATTCTTGTAGTTTAATATACCCAACTCGCCGACCAGTTTCTTGTTTAAGGGTATACCGAACTGTGGGAACTTCTATTGTCGCCCTCGTTAATTTAACGTTAAATTTGTTACTTGGTCTTTCTACGTCCAAGCTAACAGCAGTACCTATCCGACCACGAATCAATTTTGAAGCATCTTCTACCGTCATTTTCAGGGTAGATTTACCATCAATTGCCAAAATTTCATCACCTGATTTGAGTCCGGCTTTGAGGGCTGGAGAATTTTCTATAGCTTCTATGACCGTCAGACGCTTGGTTTTTTCGTTGATTTGCATCCGAATACCAATCCCGGATACTTCCCCAGATGTTTGATTGGTTAGGGATTCGTATTGTTTGGGGTTCATAAACCGGGTGTAGGGATCACCTAGTTTTTGCAAAGCTTCGCGGATGGCTACATAAGCTTCATCTTTAGAAGTATAATCTTTACTTAATAGGCTTTGCCTGATTGCTTGCCAATCTTGCTGATTAAATTTTTCATCAACATATTCACGATTCACCAACTGCCAAACTTGGTCAACTAATGCTTTAGGACTATCTTGTAAAGCAGCATGAACTGAGCGCGTCCAAGCCTGACCGAATACAGATATAGTAGCAGTTGTGGCGATCGCTCCACCAATCAAGGCAGCTTGGAGCGGTGAGTAACGTTTCGCAGATTGGTTCATGTATATTAGCTGAAATAGTTGTGTTTTTGACAGTTTATCAATCAGAATTTTCCGATTTCTTCTAGTTTTTTATCCTAATAACCTGGATGCCTCATCCATTTTTCGGCCTTTTGTCAGTGATTAGCCAGATATTTTATTTGTTGGTTAACAAATATGGTTGGACTTAATCAGTTTTTTTTACAGAACAACACAGACGACCAGGAGACACTGAGATGAGTTGTCATAAAACCTCGCGGTATGCGGGAAACTCAGTGGCTTTAGCCCTGAGAGGGAAGCGACACGAGTGAATTTATTCACTGTGGTATTTAAATGCTGATTTTTGAATGGATATAATCCCGGGAACCAGCAAACCCGTTTAAGT
>JANMEE010000121.1:0-23138 GCA_031376645.1 Dolichospermum sp. OTE_75_concoct_329_sub
ATTCACTGTGGTATTTAAATGCTGATTTTTGAATGGATATAATCCCGGGAACCAGCAAACCCGTTCAAGTCCCCTCGCCCAACTAATCCAAAATGTCTTGTCTTTAACCAACGACTTAACAAACAGTCTTGCAGATAATCCGATAGCGGAGCGTGGCGTAAGCCATACTGGGGAAGTATTCGGAAGTGCGGATCAGGATTAGTCTCAATGGGCTAGTCGCTGCTTGCGTTGTAAAGTTTGTTCTTTACAAGCTCAATCCCTTTAGGGTTGAGTCAGTGACAATATACCTCCTTTCTTTTTATCATAACTTAACTTGGTTATTTGACTCTAGCTACCTCTTTAATTCATGAAAGGTATCTAAATAACTGCGGATATACACATATACTATATTCGGTTCTTACTACTTAAATCTATGATTGAACTTAAATATGACTATGTAATACTTGAACTATCTAATACTTTTTCAAGGAGACAAAGTGTCTACTCAAACTATATATAGAGTGCAATTACTTCTAAATCTTGAGCCACAAGAACGACCAGGTGGACTAATTCTTGAAAAATCAAGCATAGATCCAGGTTATGAAGTGGGTGATTCATTCAAAATTACAAAAAGAGTTGGGATACAAACTGAGACAGAGTTAGGAAATCAAGAATTTTCTTTTACAACAACTGTATTGAAACGTGAAGTTGAATATATATAATGGATATCAAAAAATAGTTAACATATTTGTTGAATCACCTGACCGAACTATTATAAAGGATTACCAAGAGGCATTAAAAGCCTTAATAGCAGCAAAAGAAAATAATGAGTAAGAATTAGTATCAAAGGCTATCAGAACTCATTCTGAGGCGGAATCAGACGAAAGGAAACCCAACATTTATACGTTTTGAGTTGGGTTTCGTTCTTCAATCAAAAATTAAAAAGGTGGTAATTCCTTCAAAATCGTAAACCTAATATGGTTAATAGCCAAGTCACCTAATGAAACCTCTTCTTTAGTTAAGCGGATTCCATCTCTGCTGAGAGTTTCAAAAGTTATCCCTTTACCAATTTCGATATGATACCAACATAAGCCCATAAAGAACCGTGTAGGATAGGGACCACCTTCTTCAAGATCATCAGGATTAGATTCCATTGGCAACCAACCAATTCCAGGAATATAAAATTCTAACCAAACATGATTAAAATCGGGTTGGAGAGGAACTCCCTGGTGTTCGGCATAAACTGGACATTTATATCTACCGACAGTGCGACAAGGAATACCATTAAGGCGACAGAGTGCCAGTAATACACCTACATATTCGCCACAAGAACCTGTACCCCGATCTAAAGCTATATCGGGTGAATCAATATGGGGCTTGATGGCATAAGATAATTGATCGTAGACATAGTTGCGGATACTGTACATTTTCCGTAACAGGTTAGTTTCAGAACCAACTGCTGTGCGGGCTGCACGGATAACAATATCAGTATCCATTGCCAAATCATCATCATCTACAAGATAGCGGGTTTTTAATTCTGGTGAAAGTTCTAAGAGCTTTTCTACATCTTTGGGCGTGATCCGATGTTTAATACCACGTACTTCTATCAGTGCCTTCCAGCCAAATACATGACGTTCAGCAGGGGCGAGGGTATCAAATTTAAAGACGGCTACCCGTTGTCCATCAATGATTTCTTCTGTGAAAGGTAAACCAATGGGTTCAACTTGTTTGACTTTTTGCCGTTCTGTTTCCGAGGGTAGAGCAATGCGCCATTCTATATTGGCTAAATAAACTTCATCAAGGGGGGAAATTTCCTCAAGATATGACATTTCTATCAGATAGCCATTAGAGAGAGCGTAGCGTTTATCCTCTTGGTAATGATATTGCAAAGAATGAATGAAGGTGCGATCGCGGTACGTTAATTCAAAACAGGGGTCAGCGTTGGGATTATCCCGGATATAGGGTTCTTCGCTGGAGTACGCGACATAAATCCGATCTTTACCTGTGTCATCTTGTCCATGAACGGCAATACCTGTAGGAGAATCAAAAGGAGTGAGAACGCTAAAACGAACTTCTCCAGTAGCTCTATCCATAGAGTAAACTGTTTGTTCCGTGCGATCGCATACCCACAGAGTCTCTTTACTAACTGCCAAATTTTCTATACCGACACCGGGGGCATAAAATCTAGTGATTTCCTTGCGAGTATCACGGTCAAAAATCAAAATATAGCCAAGTCTTTGACAACTGACATAAATTGTAGATTCCCAAACAGCAACACCATCAGCCGCATAAGGTAAAGTTATAAAATGCTCCAAACCTAAAGATGCTAGTTTGCACAAATAGACACTATTATCACGAGTTACCCAAAGATCATCCTCCCACACAGCTAAACCAGTCACTTCTTGAAATTCCTGGACTTGGTGGGGATTGATAATTTTGCTGTTATCGGTAAGGGGGTCAATTTCTAATAGATGACCTTTGACCGTATCAATAGCAATAAGTCTATCTTTAATGAAAGCAATACCGTACAGGGTAGCAGCAGTCAATGGTCTGATTATTTTTTGCCCAAACATCTGGTTCACCGTCAAACTGGGTAGTGCAAAACTCATATTATTGAGCATATTAGTCATGAATCATTACTTATTAACGTGAAGCAGTCTGAACTATGAGTTGTGTGATTAATGTGATTTAGATGATTAGTTAACCTGTTTAGAGAATTAATCACCAAAAGCACAGTTCAGACAATGATTAATGTGATTTAGATGATTAGTTAACCTGTTTAGAGAATTAATCACAAAAATCACAGTTCAGACGATGATTAATGTGATTGCCATGATTAGCAACTGACAACTGACAACTGACTAATTCCACATTTTTGTCCATCACTAAATTATGATCGAGTTTTGTAACCATTTCCTGTAACCTACACGATGTCTGCTCATTCTTTACCTGAATCTACCAACCTTTGGCATGGTTTGGAAGTTGATAAAGCTCTAGAAATGCTTGATAGTGACGCAAACAGCGGCTTAACCTCCCAAGAAGTTGAACAGCGTCGCCAGAAGTATGGCCTCAATGAACTGGAAGAACATGGAGGTCGTAGCCCTTGGCAAATTCTGCTAGATCAGTTTACCAATATCATGTTATTGATGCTGATTGCCGTTGCCTTCATTTCTGGCTTGTTGGATTTGCTGGCTTTGACTGGGGGAACATTGAAACCCGGTGAAGTGCCATTTAAAGACACAATTGCCATTATGGCCATAGTTATCCTCAATGGTATTTTGGGCTATGTGCAAGAAAGCCGTGCTGAGAAAGCGTTAGCAGCTTTGAAAAAATTATCTTCTCCCTCAGTCCGCGTCCTTCGTGACGGTAAACTGAGGGATGTAGCGGCTAAGGAACTAGTACCAGGGGATGTTATGCTACTGGAAGCTGGTGTGCAAATAGCTGCTGATGGTCGCTTAATAGAACAGTCTAATTTACAAGTGCGGGAGTCGGCTTTAACTGGTGAAGCCGAAGCTGTCAATAAGCAAGCCATACTTACATTACCAGAAGATGCACCATTAGGCGATCGCCTCAACTCAGTTTTTCAAGGTACAGAAGTTATCCAAGGCCGGGCGAAGGTGCTGGTGACTAACACGGGAATGAGGACGGAATTAGGCAAAATTGCCGCCATGTTGCAGTCTGTGGAAAGTGAACCTACACCTTTACAGCAACGCATGACCCAACTGGGTAACGTTCTCGTTACTGGTTCTTTAATTCTTGTAGCCATCGTAATTGGTGGTGGACTTATTCATGATCTAACTAAAGGAATAGGCTGGAAGAATTTACAAGAACTGGTGGAAGTTTCTTTAAGTATGGCGGTGGCGGTTGTTCCTGAAGGTTTACCGGCTGTAATTACTGTGACTCTGGCTTTGGGAACGCAGCGCATGGTCAAGCATAATGCTTTAATTCGCAAACTCCCAGCCGTAGAAACTCTTGGTTCTGTAACTACTATTTGTTCTGATAAAACCGGAACTCTGACTCAAAATAAAATGGTGGTGCAGTGGGTCTACACCAATAATTCTACCTTTCGGGTCACGGGAGAAGGTTATACTCCCATTGGCGATTTTCAGTTAAACGGTGAAAAAGCCAATTTAGAAGAATATCCAGAAATTTCTGCCTTGCTTGTTCCCTGTGCGGTTTGTAATGATGCGGTTCTGCAAAAACAACAAGGAGAATGGGCAATTTTAGGCGACCCCACAGAAGGGGCTTTAGTCACCTTAGCAGGAAAAGCTGGAATTGAACAAGACCAATGGAGTAGTAAATTACCTCGCGTTTCGGAATTTCCTTTTTCCTCAGAACGCAAACGCATGAGTGTGATTTGTCAACTAGAAGCTGTGACTACTGGTGACTCTTCCTTTATAGACATTGACCCAGCCATTGCTGGTTTTGCGGAATCTCATCAAAAATACCTAATGTTTACTAAGGGTTCACCAGAATTAACTTTAGAAAGGTGTACAAAAATCCATTTGGGTAATCACGCAGTTACTATCAATGAAGAACACCGCAGCCAAATTCAGGTAGCTAATGACCAACTAGCAAGTAAGGGTCTACGGGTATTAGGTTTTGCCTATAAACCTCTATCTGAAGTTCCCCCAGATGGTTCTCATGATACATCTGAGGTGGATTTAGTCTGGTTGGGATTGGTGGGAATGTTGGACGCACCCCGCCCAGAGGTAAGAGCCGCTGTGCAAGAATGTCGCCACGCGGGTATTCGTCCAGTGATGATTACTGGTGACCATCAATTAACTGCTCAAGCGATCGCTATTGATTTGGGAATTGCCCAAGCAGGTGATAGAGTCCTCACTGGTAAGGAATTGCAACTGCTCAGTGACCAGGAATTAGAGGAACAGGTAGATTTAGTGAGTATTTACGCTAGAGTCTCCCCTGAACACAAATTAAGAATCGTTCAAGCATTGCAACGTCGCGGGCGATTTGTGGCGATGACAGGCGATGGTGTGAATGATGCCCCCGCCCTCAAGCAAGCTGATATAGGCATTGCTATGGGCATCACAGGCACAGATGTGAGCAAAGAAGCCAGCGACATGATCCTCCTAGATGACAACTTTGCCACGATAGTTGCCGCAACTAAAGAAGGTAGAGTTGTTTATACCAATATTCGCCGCTTTATTAAATACATCTTGGGTAGTAATATTGGTGAAGTTCTGACTATTGCGGCTGCACCATTGTTAGGATTGGGAGGCGTTCCCCTGACTCCTTTGCAAATTCTTTGGATGAATTTAGTTACAGACGGTTTACCAGCTTTAGCATTAGCTGTAGAACCACCAGAACCTGATGTAATGGAGCGTCCCCCCTTCAGTCCCCGTGAAAGCATTTTTGCCAGAGGATTAGGTTCTTACATGATTCGCATTGGGATTGTTTTTGCCATTATTACAATTATTCTGATGGAATGGGCTTACAAACATTCTCATGCAGTTGGATATCAAGGACATCCAGATACTTGGAAAACAATGGTATTTACTTCTTTGTGTTTAGCACAAATGGGTCATGCGATCGCTATTCGTTCCAATAATAGACTGACCATTGAAATGAATCCTTTATCTAATCCCTTTGTTTTAGGATCTGTTGTCGTCACCACAATTTTGCAGTTGATGTTAATTTACGTTCCACCCCTGCGAGATTTCTTTGGTACTCATGAACTCAGTCTTTCAGAATTAGGAATTTGTATCGGATTTAGTGCTTTAATGTTTGTCTGGATTGAAGGTGAGAAGTTATTCTTCCGCTTTATGGGCAAAAAGACCGTTTGATAGGTGATATGATTTTTTTGATTTAGATAACCACGGCGATATTTCAATCATGGTAATCAAATGAATCAAAAAAATCATAGTTTAGACCATGTACCTCCAACGCTTACACCTGAGACAATTTCGGAATTACCAAGACCAAAAAGTTGAGTTTACCGCTGCTAAGACTATTTTAGTTGGTAATAATGCTCAGGGAAAATCGAATTTGTTAGAGGCTGTGGAGTTATTGGCAACATTGCGATCGCACCGCATGGCACGCGATCGTGATTTAATTAAGGAAGGTGAATCTACAGCCCAAATTAATGCCACCTTAGAACGGATTCATAGTAACAGTGATTTAACTCTCACACTCCGTCGTCAAGCGCGTCGCACCGTCGCTATCAATGGGCAAATAGTCCCCAAACAAATGGATTTTCTCGGTGTTCTCAATGCGGTAGAGTTTTCTAGCTTGGATTTAGACCTAGTGCGTGGTAGCCCGGAAGGTCGTCGTAATTGGCTAGATACACTTTTAATCCAATTAGAACCAGTTTATGCTCACATATTGCACCAGTATCACCAAATTTTACGCCAACGCAATGCTTTTTTAAAACGTTATGTAAATACACAGGAAAAATCTCTACAATCAGAATTAGCTATTTGGGATGCACAATTAGTAACTGCTGGTATAAGGGTAATTATCAGAAGAGATAGAGCTATTAAAAGATTATCCTTGATAGCTTCTGTATGGCACGCTAGTATTAGTGGAGCATCGGAAATACTGGAAATCAATTATGCTCCTAATGTTCCCCTCACAAAAACTTCTCCTCAAGAATTACAAGCAGCTTTTTTTGCTAAACTTCAACAAAGAGGAATTGCAGAATTACATCGAGGCATAACTTTAGTAGGACCCCACCGCGATGAAGTAGAATTAATTATTAATCAAACTCCTGCTCGTCAATATGGTTCTCAAGGTCAGCAAAGAACATTAGTTTTAGCTTTAAAATTAGCAGAATTACAATTAATTGAAGAAGTGATTAATGAACCACCTTTACTATTATTAGATGATGTTTTAGCCGAATTAGATCCATCCCGTCAACATCAATTACTTGATGCTATTCAAGACCGCTTTCAAACCTTGATTACGACTACTCATTTAGGTGCTTTTGATTCTCAATGGCTAAAATCCTCCCAGATTTTATATGTAAATGCCGGAAAAATATCTAAAAATGGTAATGGGTAATGGGTAATGGGTAATAGAAAAATAACTCTTACTATTAACAACAGACAACTAACAACTGACAATATATGTTAAGTAAAAATGAAATTACATCTTTAGGTGCATCATTAAGAGCAATTGCACCAAAATTACTCAAACAAAGCTTACAAGAAGGTGCAATTAGAATTTGGTTTCAAGGAGGAGAACCTTATTTTGATGTCTTTTTTGAATTAAATAATCATGAAGTAACTTGGTTTCAATTTACATTAAGGGGAAAATCATTATCTTGGTCTAGCAACAAACCCTTATTTAAAACTGGTACTACTAATGAATTAAATATTGATGATGTAAGTTTTTATGCAGCCAGTAAAACCGTTAAAAATGATCATGAATCAGATAGAGAATTTATTAATTTAGTCAAATTAATTCTCCAAACCAGACCAGAAGAAGAAATTTTCGTGAAAGCGCTAGCTTTATTTTAAAATTTATTCATAACTAATAACTAATAAAATTTTTCTAATCTTTTAAATATGTGTAGAATAATTACAGTCAAAACAGCACCCATTAATCCTAATTGCCATAAACCACACCCAGCAGCAATTCCCAAAGCAGCAGATACCCAAATCGCTGCTGCGGAAGTCAACCCATGAATTTCCGGTGACTTTGATGATTGAGAGGATTCGCGCAATATTTCCCCAGCTCCCAAAAACCCCACTCCAGCGGCAATACCTTGAACTACACGACTAAGAGAATCACCGCTGAGTTCTGTGCCACCTATTTGAATCGTTATGAGTGTAAACACAGATGAACCCAAACTTACTAACATATGGGTTCTCAAACCTGCCGGTTTGTTTTTTAGTTGTCGTTCTAAGCCAATTATAGCTCCAATCAATGCAGCGAAACACAGACGCATCCCAGTGTTCACCCAGTCACTGCTGGCAACATAATAAAAGTTTATCAATTTCTGATGGTGTTAAATAATTTGACAGCGAAATTTGTGAAATTAGAAATGAAATTGGGCTTACTGTCCATAGTAACTGCTAATATAGTAACAGAGAGTATGTAATAAATATTTATTATTTAATAATCAAGTCAGAATAACTATTGGAAATAATCCAATTTTGTGAAAGTCATAAACTACATCACTAATGCTGATTTCTCGATTAGCCATATTTAACAACTGAAAACTGACACCTAATAAATTGAGTGGATAAACTCTATTGGCTTGACCAAATCAAATTACAAGACCGCGCTAAGGTTGGCGTTCAGGCGTTTTATTTAAGCAAAATCAAACAAAGTGGCTATCCTGTTCTACCGGGTTTTGTAGTAGAGGCGGATGTTTTGCGGCAATTTTTAGAAACTCTCAATAGTTCGGAGTCATTAATTGCTGATTTGCCCCATTCTTCCCTACATTTAGATGTAAATAATTGGCGACAACTTCAACAGGTAGCTGTCCGCTTACGTCAGGAAATTATCTCAGCCACTGTACCACCTCATTGGATAAGAACAATTTTTCAAGCAGCGAGACAATGGCAAAGAAGCAGTTTAATTTTGCGTCCGAGTCTGGCAATATCAACTAACCAAGAGATGAAAAATATATCTGGGTTATTAGAGTCGGTATATTGTCCTTGCGAAGAGGAGGAAATAGGCAAAGCTCTAAAGTTACTTTGGAGTCAGTTATTCCGGGCTAGAAGTTTACTATATTGGCGGAGTGTGGGTATTAGTCTACCCAAAATTAATTTAGGGGTATTAGTACAACCAGTTAATAATGCGATCGCTTCTGGTATACTTAATACTAAATCATCGGCATGGGATATTGAAGCCACTTGGGGTTTAGGATTAGCAATTACCAATGGTGAAGTATTACCAGATGTTTACTACATAGAATCAAAAACTGGGGTGGTAACAGAACGACAATTGGGTAATAAAATGTTGGCCTATCGTCTTAATCATGGCACTGCTTTTTCTGCCCAACAACTGCAACCAACATTAGATACTAATTTTTTACTAGCTTATCTTCTGGAAGAATCTCAACAACAAGAATATGCTTTACCAGAAGAATATTTACAAGAATTAATTGCTGTGGGAAATCAAATAGTTGATGAACTGGGTGCAAATTTAACGATGAGTTGGACAGTTGCCCAAGAATCTTTGTCCACCAAACTGTATATTACAGAAGTCACTGTTCCCCAACCTGTAAACAATAATGTCCAATTTATTCAAGGCATTGGGGCCGCCAGAGGCAGAATTATTGCTAATACCTATATTCTTAGTTCATCACAAAAACCAATACAAGTTCCTAAAGGAGTAATTCTCATCGCATCAGTGATTACTCCTGATTGCTTACCGTTACTACAAGGAATTGCTGGCATTATTACCGAACAAGGAGGATTAACTAGCCACGGGGCGATTTTAGCCAGGGAGTTAGGTATTCCTGCGGTTGTGAGTGCTACTGGTGCAACCACTCTTTTAAAAACAGGTGAAAAACTATTACTAGATGGGGATAAGGGGGAAGTCTATCGTCTCACAGAAGATGGGGAAAATTTTCCCAGTGAGGAGATGGAAGGATTAATTAATCAGGAAAAAAATGTCAATTATCAGCCTACTAATTTACCAATAATTGCAACTAAGTTACTCGTAAATTTAAGCCAAGGACGATTAATTGAACAAGTACAATGTTTGCCTGTTGATGGGGTGGGATTATTACGTTCAGAATTGATGATGTTAAATATTCTGGAGGGAAAACATCCTCAACAATGGATAATAGAAGGAAGACAGGCGGAATTATTAGAGTTATTATCTGAACAAATTAGGCAGTTTGCTCGCGCTTTTTCACCTAGACCTATTTTTTATCGCTCTTTAGATTATCTATCCTACAATTTACCCTCATTGAGTACAGAGACATCATCAATTCTTGGTGAAAGAGGTGTTTTTAGCTATATGCAAAATCCAGCAGTTTTTGAATTAGAATTACAAGCTTTAGCGATAGTTCAAGCATCTGGTTATAGAAATATTAATTTGTTATTACCTTTTGTCCGCAGTGTTGAAGAATTTATCTTTTGTCGTCATAAAGTTGAGCAAGCTGGATTAACACGAATATCCCAGTTTCAATTATGGATAATGGCAGAAGTTCCTAGTGTATTATTTCTCTTACCTGAATATATTAAAGCTGGTGTAGCTGGTATTTCCATTGGCACAAATGATTTAACTCAATTACTATTAGGAATAGATCGAGAACAGGGAAAACTAGGAACAATATTTGATGAAAGTCATCCCGCAGTAATGGGAGCGATCGCACAATTAATTAAAATGGCTCAATCTGGGGGTATTCCCTGTTCTATATGTGGTCAAGCCCCCGCGCTTTATCCAGACATAATTGATCAATTAATTGCCTGGGGGATTACTTCTATTTCTGTAGAACCGGAAGCTGTAGAAAGAACTTATCAAGCGATCGCACGTGCTGAACAACGATTGATTTTAGCAGCAGCACGGCGACAACTTAACAATTAAACAATTAATATCTACAAATAGCCGCTACTTTAACTCCACTAGGCATTGCGTCTGGTTCAAGAGTATAAACCTTACCACCATTTAGAATTGTATGAATCACCGCAAAATCTAACATATCTTCATCATCTGGTTCTGCTTCTGGATGTAACTCAACTGTGGAGTTCTCTAAGTCAAATTTACCCCAGATATGTTGTTTTATAGGCACAAATAAAGTATCAATCCTTTGATAATAAGCATCTGGAATAATTGTTTTGATATCATTGGCAATCTTGCTACTTTCTTCCCCAGCTAATTGCAGATAAACAGCCATTAAATCTTCATATTCTTGTTGAAATAAAGGGGCAATAATTTCCCAAGCTGCATGATTTAATTCTTCCGTTTTTAGTGTTTCTGCATTGCCAGAAATACCAGTTTCTTGTAAATATGGATAAGTATTAGCCTGGTGGTAAATTGGTAATAAATATTCTACTCCTGCTAATATTAAAGGTGCTTTTTCACCTCGCAATTTTTCACGTAATGCACCATCAACAGCATAACAAAATTGTAAAATATCTTCTTCATGTTTCTCCCGATCTGGACTACCTTGTCCATGCACAGAACCAGGATGTTGAGCAGCAGAAGTCGCACCTCTAGCTATGCCAATTCGGTGCTGTACGCCTTTTTGAAATTCATCTTCTAGGAGAATTTCAGCCAGATTATGAGGCATATTTTCTACTTCTACCTCATTAAGTTTGTAGCGCGTACCTGAGTAAAATTTGACATTCTTTTGACTTAAAGCCAAAATATAAAATTTGCCATCATTATTAATCAGATTTAGTAAGGGTTTGATGTGAAAATTCTTGCCAACAACCACTAATTGGGGAAAAGAAATTGGTAAACAATAGTAACGAAATAAATTTGGGGAAATAAAAATTACTAATCCCTGAACCTGATTTTCCCAGAAATCAGTCTTGTCTAATTCCATGACTGGTTGCAGCAAATTTACAACCTCAGCATGGCGTAAACCCAGTTCATCTAAGCGACTTTCAGCTTCTCGAATTAAATTTTTAAACCGAATCGGATTTTGCCGAGTATCTCCCCCTATTTTTTCCATAGGTAGATAGAGAGAAACGCATGGATACTGAGAATTTTGGACTAAATTTTTAAGTTCATCAAGAGCAAATATAGTCATAAATTTTATCTTCGCTGTGCATAAAAAGTAAGTAGGGTGGGCATTGCCCACCAAAATCCAATCCAGTTCAATTAACGAGATCTCTGAAGAAACCTTAACTGAACCGGATTACCCCAAAACTTATCTACGGTGGGCAATGTCCACCCTACGATCTTTTCAAAAATCAAATAGGATTCCTATAGATTTAATTGAACTCTTAATATGGCAATTCTGCATCTTTCTTTTGACAAGAAATTACCTGCTTTCTATTCCTTTTTATAGATAGAATCATAAACAGGGGTAAAAATCGTCATAAATACTTTTGCCATTTCCCATTTCCTTCAAAGAAAGAATTATGGCGTTTTCAAGATACTGGGAATTGCTGCTAGGATGCGTGTGGCAATTTCTGCTGGTGTTTCAGCAGCGTTAATAGTAATATGTAAGTCAGCTTGGGAGTACATGGGTTGACGTTGTTCTAAAAGCGATCGCAATTTACTTTCAGGATCATCTTGCAAAAGCGGTCTTGTATCATCTTCCGCTAACCGCTGTAATATTATTTGTACTGGAACATCTAACCAAACTATCAAACCATGATGGAGATAACTCCAATTATGCTGCTGCATAACTATACCCCCACCAGTAGCTATAACCAATTTAGTATAGGCACAAACTTGAGCTAAAACGTCACTCTCCAATTGCCGAAACTCCGCTTCACCATTTTGGGCAAATATTTCATTAATAGATTTACCTGCGGCTTTGACTATAACTTCATCTGTATCTACAAATCTATAACCAATTGCCTCTGCTAGTAACTTTCCTACTGTTGTCTTTCCAACTCCCATCATGCCAACTAAATAGAGGTTAACGCCTTTTAATACATTAATCACCAGTATTTTTCTCCTGTAAAATTATTAATTATTATCTCAGTTTAAATTAGCGTTTCTGTGGTTTATTTTCGTCATTATCTTCAAAATCATCATCTTCAAAAAAATCCCAGTCATCATCATCCGTTGCTTGATTTTTGCCTGATTTTGGGGAAGGAGGAATAATTACCCGGTAATCAGCATCATAAACAGATTCAGTTTTACCCACAGCAGTATTTTTCGGTTCTTGGGAACTGTAGGAATAAACCGAACTACTGCGGGAACTAGAACTTTGTTGATTTGCAGAAGTTTCTGCTACTGATTCGGAATTTTCCTGATCATTCCAATCATCTTGATGCCGATTTGTGTCCCAATCATCAAATTCATCCTCAACTCGATTAGGGGGTGGGGGACTTTTAGAAGGTGGAGTATTTTGTCTGACACGGGGTGGAGTCGGAATTGATTTGGGTATCGGTTGTTGTTCTTGTAAACTTAAGTAACTAGCAAATTTTAACAAACTGGTAATGATTAGAGATGTGAAAATACCAGCAGTAATACTCAATAAAATCCACAATGCTAATGGTAAGGGTAGAGTCCGCATTCCCACAAATACTATTGGGAGTGAGGGTGACAAATTTTGGACTAACAATAATATTAGTCCTAGCACTAACGTTAGTAATATAATTAAGCGAGTTATAGCCATAAACTGTTTTTGGTCATTAATTTGTAATTATTTAATTTTTAATTTGGATATTCATAAAGCACCATTTGGGGAATTAATAAATCATGTTCTAATTTCCCGATTCCTAAAAAATTAGTTTCTGTTTCATAAACTCGGACAAAGTTGGGAATGGCAAGATTGAGGGGAATTTTTTGACCTTGACACCATTTTTTTGCTGATTCTGCTGGCAAATTTAGAGATTTGAGATGTTGTAATGGGGTATCTGAGGATATGGGTTGAAATGTGCCGTTTTCGATTTGGGTTGCTAAATCTGTGAAAGTGAGACTGGTGGAAATCTGAAAACTGCTACTTTCGGTGCGGATTAGGGCGGATAAAGTGCCACCTGTATTTAATATTGTACCTAAATCACGAGCGATCGCCCGAATATATGTTCCCGTACCACAAGATATGGCTACATCTAATTCTGGAAAATCTCCGTCTCGCCAGTCTAATACCTGAATTTGGGAAATTTCTACTGTTCGCACCGGAACTTCGACTATTTCTCCTTTTCTCGCTAAATCATACAGGCGTTTGCCATCAACTTGAATGGCACTGTAACTGGGGGGAATTTGCTGAATTTTCCCGATAAACTGGTCAAGTGCAGTTTTTATCTGTTCCAAATCCAACCCTGGACAAGGTGCGGAGGTAATAATTTCTCCTTCTAAATCATCAGTAGTAGTTTGTACCCCTAGTCGAATAGTGGCTTGATAAGCCTTTTCTCCCGGTAAATATTGTAATAATCTGGTGGCTTTACCCAAGGCTATCGGTAATACTCCGGTAGCAGTAGGATCTAAAGTTCCTGCGTGTCCGACTCGTTTCATGTTCAGTAGTTTTCGGACTTTGGCTACGCAGTCATGAGAAGTCCAGTCAAATGGTTTGTTTAAATTGAGAAAGCCTTGCACAATTTTAGATTTGATAGTTGAGATTTTTGTATTTTCACACAAATTGTTAAAACTAAGAAAATGCCAACAAATCTAGTAAAGAAATACCGATACCCAGCAGCCAAAATCCAAAGCGGATCATGGTATGAGAAAATTCCTTTTTGACGGGGTTGGTTTCTTGGAGATTATCACCTAAAACTGGCGCTAATTTAAGATGATCAAGGGACTGGACAAGATTTAAACCGAGAGACTGACTAGAAATACTTTGAGCATAGGCGGCGTTAAGATAGGGAAGATATTCTGATTTTCCAGCTATATAAGTTTGAAAGAAAGGTAAACTCAAAGCATTGATGTAATCATGAGCCTGTTCAGCATCACCTACCATATCTGTTGATAGTGCTATTTGTGGACTATCAGGATTGCTATTACCAATGGTGGAAAAATGAGTACCACCAAGTAGCATGACTAAATATTTTTGAGGATGAGTAATCCACGAAAAAGGGACAATTTGCTCATATAAGGCTGGAGCAACGGTATCTTCACTGCTACCAATTATCATGATTGGGGTATGAATTTGGCTTAAACCGACTTGCCCAAAAATAGAACTGGTGATAGGATTAACAGCGATCGCGGCTTTGATTCTAGGATCTTGTAAGTTATATTCTTCTGGTGACTGGTTTAGCAATTCTAAAGCCCGACATTGCAACAGTAAAGACATATTCCAAGTATTTCGTACTTTGTCGCCATGACAGTCTTGTTGTAGTTGCTGAAAGTTAATTTTTGCCCCCGCTAAAGCTAAGGCAGTATAACCCCCTAAAGACTGACCAAATATTCCTACTTGTTGTAAGTTAAGCCGATGCTGAAATTGTGGATCTGACTCTAATTGATCTAAAATATATTTTATATCTAAAGGTCTATCTTTAAATTCATTGGGGTGTGTAACTTGATTACTATTACCCTGAATTAAAGATTGTAATTGTTGAGCATCACTACCGGGATGATTGGGAATAATTACAGCAAAACCATATTTAGCTAAATGATTTGCTAAATAACGAAAGTTACTACTGTCTAAACCTAAGCCATGAGAAATAACAACTACAGGTGCAGGACTTTGGGTATTAGGAATATATATATCTGTAGATAAATGCCGATTACGGACTGAATCAAAGAATTTTACTGTTTGTTTTTGAGTTGATAAATTTCCTTGATTTGGCAATTTTGGTAATTGAGAAAAATTAGTTTGAGAAAATTTAGCAGCTTCTAATTTTGATGTTTGGATTAATGTAGAAATAGTTGTTTCAGTGTCGCTGATCATTTTCTCTAATTCACCAGCAATTTTCATACTGGAAGCCACATCAATATGAATATTATTTTGGGGATATTTACGTAATAAATTTAATAAATTTAACCCTTCTGGTTCAGCAGCAGCGGTAATTAAAGCTGTACGTAAGGACTCAGATACGAATTTTGGATCATCAGATTCAGTTTTAATTAATTCTGATAATCTTTGTAAGATAAATTTTCCCTGTTGGGTATCAAGAAATTGAGCAGCTACAGCCGGACTAATTTTCAGCGGTTGAGTGAGAAGTTTCCTTAATTCTTGCAGTTTATTTTTGGGAATATATTGATAATATCCTGCTAAATCTGCATTAATCATGCCATATTTAGCATAGCTTTCTAAGGCACTAATGGGGATAGAAATTTCTAGTGCTGAATAAGAAGCATGAACTTGTTCTGCTGCCATAACAGAGTTAGTTATCCCAAATGTTGGCAGCAATATTGATAAAACCAGTAATAGAGAATTTTTTCTCAGGGTGCTGCCCCAATTACCAAACATATTCATCGCTTAACTTTTGTAGTGATGTTGTTGAGCGAGGCTCAAATTTTGGTAGTTATTTAAACACCCTGTTAAACAATTCAAAATATTTCCTACAACAAGCCACAGAAACTAAATTGAAGGCTGTTTCCGATGAGTTTGCTGTTAATTGCTAGGATTTCTTTTAAGATCATAATAAATACCTTAATTATCTACATCAGTATTTATTATGTATTCTTCCTGATTAATGAAATCTAATTAATGCTAATAATTCCTATTATTTAGATTGTCCTAAAGCAATAGAGATTGAACCACTAACCACTAGAAATGCCCCAATGATTCCTATGAGAGAAAGATTTTCTGGAGAGATAATATTAGGAGCAATTACTGACATAAGCCAACCGGAAATTAAAGTAATAATCGGAGCTAAAGCTAATACAGAACTCACCCGTGATGCTTGCCAATGTTCTAAAGATTCTGCAAAAGCACCATAGGCAATAATGGTATTTAAAGCGCAGAATACCAAAATTGAAAAATGAACCCTATTCAGAGTAAAAATAGTATTGATTGTGGCAAATGGTGTGAATAATAAAGCACAGCCACCGTAAATTATCAACATGATTTTTGCTGAAGATAAGGATTGTAATAACTGTTTTTGTGATAAGGCATAGATAGCCCAGCTTATTGCACCAAAAACAATTAAGCCGCTACCTAGTAAATATTCACCTTTGGATGTAATGAGATTAGCTAATTGACCATGAAAAAACAATACAAAACCCAAAATTAGAACGGCTACACCCAGCCATTGATATAATGTATAACGTTCATGAAAAATTACTAATCCACCGCAACCTAATAATAGACCAGATAATTGAATGATCACTTCAGCATTCGCTGGGGAGGTCAATGCTAAACCTTGGGTAAACAAAAAATAGTTAGCAGCTAAACATAAGGTAGCAACTACTAATAATTGCCAATAACTGGCACGCAATTGTCCTAAAGTTGGTAATTTTTGCTGGAAAAACAAATAAATTGCCAGTAATAGGAAGGAAGTTAAAAAGCGAAACCAAACAATAGTGTAGACATCTAACTCTTGTAGCGTTATCGTCAAAGCTAAAGGTAAAACTCCCCATAAAAAGACAGTTACCAATGATAGACCTAGACCCAAACGCCAACGACCAGAACTTTGATGCATTATTAATAATGACTACAGGGGACAAATCATTTTTACATCATAATCACGTACCAGGAATATTTAATTACTTCTGGCTATTGTCTATAAGTCCGGGTAATATTAATTTTGGATATACAGGAATTATCAATAATATTTGCAAAATCTTAAGTAGTGTGAGTCCGTGGGCAATGCCCACCCTACGTAATATCTTAAAAATCAAATATAGGAATTCTATATCAGCAATTAAAAATTAAAACTGAAAAATAACTAAATATATCAGTGGTCAGGCTTTTGGTAATTTTAGTTATGCAAACTGTCTCCACGACAGTTTTAAGTTCCACAATGTCAAATAAACCTTCTCATCGTTGATTATACTAAACACGGTTAAAATATAGACCTTTAGAGAATCACGAAAAACCTAGTAGTCTGTCAAATAAATTTTGACGGATAAGAAACGAACCACAAAGGCACGAAGGACACGAAGGAAGAAGGAAGAAGGAAGAATCAAAATGGCAACAAATGAACCCGTCAATTAGTTCTTGACAGACTACTAGATATGTAGGGGTTTAGCTTTTGCTTTACCCCTATATGTATAATCAAGTAATTAAACCGTGTTGAGTATAACTGCAATATTAAAAACGCTAATTTGAGTTATCATATATCTAAATAATTACCCAAAAAGATAAATATAAAGTAAGCTAGAGACAAAAATACTACTTAGTCCCGCAAGGTCAACTGAGTATCAAGGTGCATAAATTTACAATTTGGGTCGAAGGTGACAAGGAGTAGCTATGTCAGAAACAAGTGACAAACTCATACCTGTATCACAAAGGCAACCTGTACAGCGTCGCCGGCGTAAACGTCCAGTCCCCAAGACAGGACAGAAAAAAGTTATCAATCAGCAGCCAGTTTCTAGCCCGAGAGAAACTGCAACATTAGCTCGTCTAAATCATCATATCAGTCCTGCTCCGATCTCGGCTGGGGGGCGAAGACCAGCATCACGGATAATGATGCCCCCAGGTGTTAAACCTATCACTACAGTCAAGAAAAATACTCAAATTTCTCCCCAGGGAAATGTGAGGTTAAAGACTGTACGCATGGATAAACCGAAAATAGAAAGAAGGGCATCACGCAAGACAAGGTTAAAACCTATGGCCAGAACCATGTTATATGCCTTGCGGTTGTTGATTGTCGGTGTCGGTGTTGGTGCGATTGTTGGTACGTTCTTATCAGTTCTAGACCCTGCTAATCGCATTGGTTCAGTTGTATCGGTATCTCAAGTTACAGCATCTCAAAAATTACCTCAAACTTCTAATCCGAGCTTATATCTTTCACAGGAAATTATATCTTTAAAAAATTCTTTGCAAACTCTCACCACAGCTAATTCTGATCTAATACCAGGGGTGTTTTTATTAGACTTAGATAATGGTGCTTATGTAGATATTAATAGTAATACAAGTTTTGCTGCGGCGAGTACAATTAAGATCCCGATTTTGATTGCTTTTTTCCAGGATGTAGATGCGGGTAAAATTCGTCTGGAAGAAATGTTGACTTTGCAAAAAGAGATGATTGTGGGGGGTTCTGGAAATATGCAGTATCAAACCCCAGGCAGCAAATATACGGCTCTTGATCTAGCTACGAAAATGATTACAATTAGCGACAACACCGCCACAAATATGCTAGTTGCTAAATTAGGTGGACAAGAGGCATTAAATGGGCGTTTTCGCAGTTGGGGGATGACAACGACAATGATTCGTAATCCTCTTCCGGATTTGGAAGGCACTAATACGACTAGTCCGAGAGAATTGGGAAATTTAATCTCGATGGTGAATCAAGGTAATATTGTGAGTATGCGATCGCGTGATTTAATGCTTAATATCATGGGTCGGACTGAACGAGATAATCTTCTACCTTCGGGCTTAGGAAAGGGCGCAAATGCTTATCACAAAACAGGTGATATTAGCACAATGTTAGCAGATGCGGGTTTGATAGATATTCCTACAGGTAAGCGTTATATCGCCGCTATTATGGTAAAACGTCCTAATAATGATCCTCGGGCGGCAAAATTAATTAGTTCTATTTCTAGTGCTGCTTACCAACACTTTAGCCAAACTACAGTTACACCCAGTAATCCGACAAATAATCAACCAGTTACTCAACCAATTCCTAATTATCAACCACCTGTTCAACCCTTTATTCAGCAACCGATTCAACCACCAATTATGAATCCAAATATGCCTAATGGGATGGTTAATAATATGCCTGTAGGTAGTTATCCACCTCCTGTGATCACTCAACCATATTATCCACAACAATAAATAATTCAAAATTTAACTCTGTTGCAGAAAAGGTGAATTTGTTGTTAAAACAGCATTAAGACTATCGTAGAGTTGCTGTCAGAACTACTGGCAGTTTCAATATTTCCACTAAGAAAGAGTTAGTTCAAGGCATTGAGCATAAAAACTGTATTTGTGTTCATAAAAAAGACGGATATAGTTATTCAATTTGAAAGATTCAATGCCTTTATTACCGCCCGTGTCGTTTCCCTCTCAGCACTAAAGTAACTGAGTTTCCCACTTACCGGAAGTTCTTATGAATATTCAACTGAAACCGGAAACAGAGGAGTTAATACAAGCTTATATTGCCACTGGGCGATTTGAAAATATAGAAGATGCAGTGAATGAGGCTTTTAATTTACTGTTAGGTAGAGAAAGAAGACTGGAGGAACTAAAGGAAAAAATAGCGGTGGGGACTGAACAGATTAATAATGGACAAGTAACAGATGGTGAGGTGGTTTTTGCTAGACTACAAGCAAAAATTAAACTTTTTGATATCTCATTCCTGGGAGTTGGGTCACTAAACCCATGAGTTCCAAATGCAATAAAGAACTGGAAACTAATGCAGCGTTCATACCTGTTTTTTGAATAATAATATCAAAAGATAAAGCATCAATAGTTAAGGTGTCTATGACCTGTTGTAATTCTGGTGATAAATCAGGTAGAGGAAGAGATTGAACTATAGGTGTTTCTATATCTATTTGGGGAATTGCTCCCAACAGGGTTAATAATTCGCTGAGTTCTTGATTAATTAAACCTGCACCTTGACTAATTAATTTTAAACAACCTTGTGATGGTTGATCATCAACTCTTCCCGGTAATGCGTAAACATCTCGACAAAATTCATTAGCATAAGTAGCTGTAATTAAAGCACCAGATTTTATTCCCGCTTCTATTACTAATACTGCACGACTTAAACCGGCAATGATGCGATTTCGACGGGGAAAATGGGTGCGGTTGGGTGTAGTTTTGGCAGGATATTCACTAATTACTATGCCAGATGTCAATATTTGTTTATATAAATCTCGGTTTTTATGGGGATAAATAACATCTACACCTGTTCCCACAACTGCGATTGTTCTACCTCCTGCTTTCATTGCTGCTGCATGACTTTCGGCGTCTATTCCTGCGGCCATACCAGAAACAACGGTAAAACCATTTTTAGCTAAAGCGGTACTAATTTGTCGAGTCCATTTAATTCCATATTCTGTGGGTTGACGAGTTCCCACAATTCCTACTAGGGGTTTTTGTCCTGAATTTTCCTGTAAATCAACTTCTCCTCGATAATATAAAAGTGGTGGTGGACTAGGGATTTCTCTCAGTAGTTGGGGATATTCTGGGTCTGCTGGTGTCCAGAAATGGGGGTTTATTTGTTGGTGTTGAGTGAGTAGTTGTTCTGGGTTTAAACGAGATTTTTGTTGAACAACTTTTTCTAATGTTTGAAATCCGAAACCTTCAACTTTTCGTAATTCTCCAGGACTGGCTTTCCAAGCTGTTTCTAAGTTACCAAAATGCTGTTGTAATCGTTGTAGTAATATTGGTCCAATACCGGAAATTTGCGACCAAGCTAACCAATATTTTCGTTCTTCTGTAGATGACATTTTATCAGGAGTTAGGAGAAGAATTTGCAATAAAAAAAGCTATTCGTATTGTACCTGAGATTTGAGACTCAGAAAATATACAAAAAAGATTTTTGCTATTATTCTTTATGGGGTGATTATCCCGAAACTTTCGGCTTTTTGTTCTATAGAGGTTAATAATACGGTTGAAAAGTTCCAAAATGTATAATTTGTCATTCTGTTCACGAGGCGTGGCGTTAGCCATTTGGAGCGAAGCGGAACTAAAAATCTAGGATTTGAGGGATTACTTAGAGATTCTTTACAAGGCTAAGTTAAGTTAAGTTCAGCATGACTTTTCAAACATCCTCTAATCATAGATTTCTCTCCGATGCCCAATTTGATGAATGATAGTAGTTTGTTGGGCTTGATTAATCGTATAGATCACCCTATAGTCTCCTATTCTTGATTTAAAGAATCCTGATAAATTGCCAGTAAGAGGTAAAGGTGTGATCTGCTCAAAATTTTCTCCTAACCACTTGATTTTGCGGGCTATCCGTATTTGATTAGTGGGATCAAGTTTAGCAAGATCAGCGATCGCTGATCTTGCCGTGTGCGTTAATGAAATGTAACACACCTGTTTAATATTTATTATTTGTGCCTTACGCTACGCTAACAAATCCTCCGTATATTCAGAATATAATAAAAGAAAAACACCCAGAAGTAGTAGCGATGATAACCCTAAAATCTAAAGCATCCCTTTATGAAACCGATTATTATCTTTGGTTAGAGCAAACAATTGAGGCACTTCGAGCTTATGATCTATCAACAATAGACTGTCAAAATTTAATTGAGGAGTTAACAAGCTTGGGAAAGACCGACCTAAGAACAGTTAACAGTTTAATTAAGCAAATTATTATTCACCGTTTAAAATTGGATTATCTGCCTGATCGAGAACCGCGTAAACATTGGTACAAGGAAATTTTCAATTTTCAAGATCAATTGTCGGATACTTTGACAGATTCTCTTAAAAATAAAATTGATTTAGATGAACTTTATTTTCGAGCTAAACGCCAGCTTTTGTTAGATTATGACCTTGAATTGCCAGAGACTTGTCCCTATTTATTAACGGATTTATTATCGGCTGATTTTGTGGATAATTTTCTGATTTAATAATGTCATATTCTAGTCAGCTATAAAGATAAATAAGGTAGCGATTCAGGAAGAATTAAAATCATGGCAATCCGTTAGCCTCGCTATAGTAAAGAAGAATTTGCTCAACGCGGCGATCAAATCTATCAAAATCAAATACGCCAAAAAGTTGAAGTAGGTAATCACGGTAAAATTGTTGCTATTGACCTCGATACAGAGGATTTTGAAATTGATGTGCATGAAATAGCTGCTTGCGATCGCCTTGAAACTCGCCACCCAGATGCTCAAATCTGGATTGTGCGTATTGGCTCTCGACACGTTCGTAGATTTGGTGGACGAACCAAGAGATTTGTATGATCGCAGGAATCGTTAATGCTGATTTTGAAGCAATTATCAGGCTTTTGATATGTGATTCTGATGGTAAAGTTTATAATCAAGAGGCAATTATTGATACGGGCTTTAATGGTTGGCTTTCATTACTTTCGCTTAAGTTTATATCGAGAGACTACCCAACCCCGTAACCTAGGACTACTAACGGGAAAACTCAGTGACGCTTTTTTTGAACCTTGACCGGAAGAGGAACTTCAGCAAACCCTATTTAAGAATAAATCAACTCAAAAATTGATGAATTTGAGCAGAAAAACATTAATCACCGCGCTGCTCTATGTATGATAGTACTTAAGAAAAAATTATTATTGTGTTGATTAAGTGGCGTTACTTTATCTAGCAGGTATAATCTTGGTAATTAGCACCTTTGATTAGTATGGACTGAAACTTCAGTAACACAGTCACAGCTAATAACTCATGGAAGATGGTTTTTAGCAACTACCAATCCTAAATTCCCAATCCAATCACCCTAACTGCTGTCAGTAACTCAGGGCTTAAGCCACTGAGCTTGGAAGAGAAATTAACCAAGCTATACTGACCAGCCTAAGTCTTAACTGACTACGTTATTGGAGTCACGACACCCCGGAATGCGAAGCTAGTTCCCTGCTCTGTCGCTT
>JANMEE010000194.1:0-7291 GCA_031376645.1 Dolichospermum sp. OTE_75_concoct_329_sub
TACGACTATGTTTTGCGTAGTTATTCATTTGTACTCCAGATGGATTAACTTGTGATTTTCATCGCTGTAACTACTTCACACATTCGATTTCACGGTATTTGAGTCATCAATTACCCCCAATTACCCCTGTGAACACTTACACTTTCAACCTTGGTTGGGAAGCGGTGCTGTACTCATATTTTTGTTTATGACAATGACGATGGTATCGTCTTATGGACACTTCAATAATCCTCTAACTTGGATGAGATTCTTCAGCCCTTGGGATATTACCAATTATCTATTCCCTAATCTATTTCGTTCATATAGAGATTCGTCAATACAGCAGCTACAATTCTTCTATTTACCAATAGGTGAAAATTTCATTACCTTAATTGGCTTTCATTTATTTAATTACGGCATTTGTTCCTACGGCATTTGGCAAGCAATGAAACGCTGCTTTCGGAATACAGATAGTACAATATTGAGTAAAGGACAAAGTTATATATTTGTAGCTTTTACTCAGGTGATGTTTTGGGGATTGACGGTAGGGACAATTAAGGAAAAAGATGATTTAGGGATAATATTCCTGATTGCTTTACTCAATTTTGCCTTAGTTCTGACTTTAACTATTGTCCTTTCACCTCATCGTCAAATTATCCAAGATTGGGCAAGATATAGACACCAAAATCATCGAGATAAATCTGTATTCCAAGATTTAGTATTTGGTGAAAAAAGCCCAGCAATTGTTGCTATCGTCATTAATCTATTAATTGCTACTACCCCGATAATAATCTGGATTTTGTTCTCGCTTACTAATTTTTATAATGGTAGTGTTGACAAAAATAAAGTCATATTAGCGATGGTTTTAGCTTTGAGTTTGATGCTGATGTATGCCACAATTGCCCAACTGATGCTACTCATGAAAAACCCCAAGCGTTATGTGTGGACAGTGGTAACTATTGGTGTAGCTATGTTTTTACCATCAATTATTCTCTCAGTTTTGGGTATTAGTCCCTCAAAACACCCCATTTTGTGGTTATTCTCTACCTGTCCTTGGGCAGCTATAGAGTACACTCGGACAACAACAATTTTTATGGCACTTTTAGCCGAGTTGACTGTAGTAGCTTTGTTAAACTTCCAATTAAATCGTCAAGTCAAAGTTTTGGGAGAATCCGCAACTAAAGCATTATTAACAGCAAGATAATATAGCGGAATTATGTCAATACTGTAATGTAGGTTGGGTTGAGCGATAGCAAAACCCAACATTGTCAATAGATATCTGGTAGAAATTAAATATGCGTGACCTGAAACCCTTGTAGAGACGTTCCATGGAACGTCTCTACATTCATTCCTGGAGATGTCTAATAAGGATGTTGTTGGGTAACATCCGTCAACCCAATCTACAATATCAGGACTTTTTAGTTTTAACCTACTTACCAATAAAAAACTTCTCTATTTATCTATACTTTTAGCAACTATTTTATTGTAATATCATTGCGTCAGACTTTTGGAAGGTCAGCACCAAGGCAGTTATGATTAAATCCTGGATGATAATTGGTAGTATAGCATTCTTCGTAGGCTTCGTTGGTAACTGGATTACACCAAATCAGAATCAATGGTTTAGACAATTACAAAGACCTAAATGGTTAACTTTTGAGTCAGTAATTCCCTTGATTTGGACAATAATATTTATCTGTGGTGCTTGGTCAGCTTACATCATTTGGGAACACAATCCAAATACTGAAATAACTCGCTTAATGATGGGTTTGTACCTACTCCTAGAGATATTTACCATAGCTTACAGCCCTGTTATGTTACGTTTTCGCAGTCTCATCATTGGTACAATCCTCGGTGGTACAGGACTACTTATTTGTATGTTAATCACCCTGGCAGTCTTACCAGTATCTTTCTGGGCAGCATTACTATTATTGCCCTATTTACTTTGGAGTCCCATAGGTACATACACCACATGGCAAATGAGTCGTCTTAATCCTGAAGATGCTTGAACACTCATAAAGATATTGCAATGTTTAATGTAAATGTGTATGATACAAAATTAAGTGCGTAATATGGGCTTATTGTGAAACTGGGTATAAAAAACTTAAAATTTAACTCCAATTTGACCGTTAAAGCCTCGCACAGAATTGTAACCATATGGGCTTATTGTGAAACTGGGTATAAAAAACTTAAAATTTAACTCCAATTTGACCGTTAAAGCCTCGCACGGAATTGTAACCAGCACCGACAAAAACATGATCGGTAGCGCCTATCTGGACACCACCAGAAACGGCAACACCCTTGTTTTCTGAATACCAGCCCAGTCCGACATAAGGTGAAATAACGGGTAAACTGATAAATTTTAAAACATCCGCTCCTACAGCACCTTCAGTGCTTTTTCCTACTTCAACGCCAAAATTCAAAACTCTAGCACCCACAGCATAAGTAACTTCGTCATTCTTTCCCCCAACTGATACCCAAGGTTGCGGTAAAATTTGGGCTTCAGCTTGGTTGGAGACGAATATAGTTAACCAACTGAGTGATGGAATGAGTATTTTGATAATAACCGTTTTTTTCACCGATTTTCTCCTAAATTATCAGTTAAATTCTAACATTTTAGCCATTACATGATGATGTTTAATTTGTTAAGATTCAATGTTGAATTATAAAAACTAGAGTTGAGTAACTACAAATGAATTATAACGCAGAAGATTTATTTTCTGTTGTCTGAATGAAAGTTTGAAAATCCCCATTAGGTGTCCATTGAATTGCACCATCTTTACCAGTAAAGAAAAGTTTTGTTCCTCCTTGACTCAAAGAAGATAAGGTTTTATTATCTAGATTATTTGCAGAAGAAATTGCTATTTGTGGTTTTAGTGCTAAAACTAAATCTTGTAAAGATTCTGATGGACACCACAACACCTGGGGAGAAGACAAATCCCCACTTTTAATCAATTCTTTAATTTGTTGAGATTTAATATTCCCGACTAATAACCAATTCTGATTAAAAATTTGCAATTTTAAAATCGGTACTTGATCATTAATTAATTGTGCCATCATTGTTGGAGTATTTATTGGTTGTCTTAGTGCCAAATTTTGATAGATGCCTTGCTGTTTTTGTAATTCCTGTTGCAGTACCTGAGTTTCAATATTGTTTTCTACATTAGGGGTATATTCATACAAGTTTTTAATTGGTAAATTTTGCAGAATTTCCAACCAAGCATCATGAGTATAACCGGGAAACTTACTAGCGATCGCCCAATTAACTTGATTTATCCCTTGCTGTCTTAAAAATGGTAAAATCGTAAATCTACCCGTGCCTTCATTCCCACTATTAATTATGGAAATATTTCCTCTATCTTGAATCACTAAAACAGGTTCTGTTCTAGTTTCTAACAAAGTAATTCTCACCAAATTATTAGCAGAATGCCAAACGGGAATAACTACCAACCCAAAAGCCATTAAACCCGCAAACCACCAACGCTGTTGCCACCACTTAACTAACCAAGCTAAAATAATTAAAATATAGATAATCAACATTTGCCAGATTGATATACTCCCAACTGCTATTAAACTTCCTGGCAAATTAGCAAAAAATTCCACCATTTGAATTAACAAATGGGTGGGATAATATAAAAAACCAGCTAAAGTTCCCCCTAAATTTGGTGAAATTAGACTTGCCAACCCGCTAATCATTCCCCCAATACTAATGATAGAAATAAATGGTGTCGTCAGAATATTTAGAGGCACACTATAAATGGGAATTACACTGGAAAACTCCAGCAATCGTGGTAAAGTCCAAATTGTCGCTGCTAAAGGGACAGAAATTAAAGAAGCGATCGCAGGTGGTA
This sequence comes from Dolichospermum sp. OTE_75_concoct_329_sub, assembly GCA_031376645.1. Classification (GTDB taxonomy): domain Bacteria; phylum Cyanobacteriota; class Cyanobacteriia; order Cyanobacteriales; family Nostocaceae; genus Dolichospermum. The sequence continues at coordinate 3,828 of JANMEE010000194.1, forward strand.
GCCAATCTAAACGTTGCGTGATTGATGATGCTGTGACAATTAACCCCAACGTCGCTAAAAAACTCAGTTGAAAACCTAAATCCCAAATCCACAGAGGATTAAATAACAATAATAAAGTTGCTGCTATTAACAAAGACCCCAATTGTTTAACATTTCTTTCCAAAGCCAAACCCAGCAAAGCCGCAAAACCCATAATAACGGCTCTTAATACCGAAGGTTGAAAACCTGATAAAAACAAAAAAGTAATTAATCCCAAGCTACCAAGAGTAATCTGCGTGGCTTTATTTGCACGTCTTGTTAGTTGTAAAATTACACCTAAAATTAGAGAAGTTTGAAACCCAGATGCAGCTAAAGCATGAGCTAAACCCGCCTTCACAAATAAATCACGGATATCATAAGGTAAATCAACAGCCTTACCACCTAAAACCATTGCACTGACGAGGGGACCTTCAGGAATACCTAAAACACTAGCTTGCGATCGCCCAATTTTCTCACGAACTTGCCACCATCCCCAAGGATGTTCATCATCTAGAATATTAATCTGCTTACCAATTAAACCAGCAAAAGTCCCCTCTTGTCGCAGATATTTCTGAAAATCAAAACCACCAGGATTTGAAGCTGCTGTGGGTTTATACAAAAATCCAGTCACCGCAATTTGTTGTCCAGGATATAAACCGGTAGATTGCAGAATCGGCACAGTTACATATAACCTACCCGTCACCCCTTTGGGGATTCCCGCAGGTCCCTTATCATTTTTCACTTCATCTAACTGAGTCGCTGCTAACCAAAATTGTCCTCGTTGACTACGAGTTACGCGGGGATTACTATCCACCAACCCCCGGACAATCACCAATTGTTCAAGATTACTATTATCCCCAGCCGCAAACTGACTAATATCCTTGATTCCCGGTTGAGGGACTCGGAATTGCAAATAAACAGTTGCCAACAAACCCACAATACCAGCTATTAACCATATTCTAGGATGGGGAATACCTGCCCAGTTATTAATCGCTGCCTTCTGTTTCGTAACGGTATTTTCTTTTTTGAGAGCAAATTTCCGCAAATTAGCATATATTCGGCGAAACAAAACCGCTCCCACCACACCCAATAGCAAAATCCATATACCACCCCAGGGAATTGCGGTAAACAGCAAACCCAAAATATAACTAAGACAGATAATTATTCCACTCGTCTGCATCATAAATCAAAATAATTGCCAAAGCGCCCAAACCAAAAAATATAGCATCAATATTTAACTTGCTTTGGAAAGATATAATTCATCTTTGGTAGCTTTGGCAATAATAACGTCACAAAGAAATGCCTAAATTCAACCCTAATACAGCATGAACAAACATAATTAAAAGAGTTGTAGACCCTAAATAAGCATGAACTGCACGCAAACCAGCTTTATCTCCAAAAAATCCACTTAGAGAAATTACACCATTAATCAATAACAGTATTAGTACCAGTGAACCAGTCCAAAAATGAGGACTTGCAAACAGTGGTTTTTGCTGCATTACCAACGACAAAACCCCACCAGTATATCCACCTGCCAAAAATATAAATAACCAAGGAGCTAATTGACGATGAGCATTACGGCTTTTAATCGCTGCATCTTTATCCTCCAGCAACTTACCACGCCAACCAGTCACACCAACAAAAGTCCCCACCACAAAAATCACAATCCCCATCATTGCTGGATGTCCCCAATGCACAATCGGTTCAGGAATACCGAAAGAACGAAACCAACCCGCAATCGGTTCTAAAGCTACGCTTATATTTATCATCTGACACACCACTGTTTGTACTTTCAACAACGACCCCCAAAAAAGGGGGTGGAAAAATTCTATCTCGTTACTAGGCAGAGCCTAGTAACGAACATCTAGACTCTCTGCATCTTTTTACTCTCTTTCCATCAGAAGAATACTGATTGAATGAACCACGTTCGCGGAGCATCCCTAGGGATAGGAACGAAGGACACGAAGTAAAGAAGGTTGCAGAGAGATTGTGTGTTATGTGAGATTCCTTACCAAAATAATGAGAGAATGACCAAAATTATATAAGAGGTAATTGGAATCCAGAACAGCAGATCAAAGCCGAGCAATAATATCTTGGTAATCGACAATAGTTGGCTGTGTGAGTGGTTGTAAATTTTTCAGCAATGGGAAACCTAACTTTTCTCTTTGCTCAACATATAAATGAGCTACTTTCTTAGCCAAATGCCGAATCCTAGTAATATAACGAGTGCGTTCCGTCACGGAAATTACCCCTCTAGCATCAAGCAAATTAAAAGCATGAGAACACTTAATTACATAGTCCAAACTAGGTAAAACCAAACCTCGTTCTGTTAATTGAGTAGCTTCCTGCTCATATAAACCAAACAGCGTCAGCAGCATCTCAGGATTTGACGCTTCAAAATTATAAGTACACTGCTCAATTTCACCCTGAAGATGAACATCACCATAAGTAATGTCATCCGTCCATTGAATCTTCGTAATTGCCTCCACTTGCTGGAGATACATCACCAATCTCTCCAAACCATAAGTAATCTCAATAGATACAGGACGGCAATCAATTCCCCCACATTGCTGGAAATAGGTGAATTGAGTAATTTCCATCCCATCTAACCAAACCTCCCAGCCCGTACCCCAAGCCCCCACCGTCGCATCTTCCCAATTATCTTCCACAAACCGAATATCGTGGTCTTCAGGACAAATCCCTAATGCCCGTAAAGAATCAAGATAAATTTCCTGGATATTATCTGGTGACGGTTTAATCAAAACTTGGTATTGATAATAATGTTGAAACCGATTTGGATTTTCCCCGTAACGTCCATCCGTAGGACGACGACAAGGTTCAACATAAGCTACAGACCAAGGCTCAGGACCCAAAGCCCTGAGAAAAGTATGGGGATTCTTAGTACCTGCGCCCTTCTCCATATCATAGGGCTGGGCAATCAAGCACCCACGCTGTCCCCAAAACTGATGCAATATCGCTATTACCGACTGAAAATTCACTATCTACTCTTCCTTGAGTCAACAATTCCTCACCCATTGTGGACTAAACCCAGCATTGTGAGCAGTTTTCAGGAGAATAAAAAACAATCTTCAAAAAAGATTGAAAAAGTAGTTGACAAACCAAAGGATGTTCGATATATTAGATAAGTGCCTGAAGCGAAGCGAAACAAAAGCAACGCCGAAAGTCACACCGAACCTTGAAAATATTATAGTTTGAAAGCCAGAATACAACAAGTACCCTGCGTCAGAAAAAGAAAATAACCTGACCGTGGTTGTAAAAACGGTTGAAAGAGCTTATAACAGACGAACCAAAATGGAGAGTTTGATCCTGGCTCAGGATGAACGCTGGCGGTATGCTTAACACATGCAAGTCGAACGGTCTTTTCGGAGATAGTGGCGGACGGGTGAGTAACGCGTAAGAATCTACCTTCAGGTTCGGGACAACCA
>JANMEE010000198.1:0-13595 GCA_031376645.1 Dolichospermum sp. OTE_75_concoct_329_sub
GTACACCTGCGCGCCCGACGTGGGTTATTCCCACTCGCTGGGGATATTAATTGAATGGAAACGAGGGAGGTGATGAAGTCTAAGGATTCAACAGGTGGGATTCCCACTCGCTGGGGATATTAATTGAATGGAAACAGTCAATAATAAAACCATCCTCATCAAACTCATAATTCCCACTCGCTGGGGATATTAATTGAATGGAAACGTGTCGAGTTTGTCGATGTTCCTAAACAAAATAGAACCATTCCCACTCGCTGGGGATATTAATTGAATGGAAACTGACTTTCTAAATAGCCGTTAGAGTTGGCTATTATTAATTCCCACTCGCTGGGGATATTAATTGAATGGAAACGCCTTCTTCTCAGCAACAGCAGTCAAGAAGGAGACATAAGATTCCCACTCGCTGGGGATATTAATTGAATGGAAACAGAGGATATTATGGTTGAGCAGTGCTTAACAATAGAATTCCCACTCGCTGGGGATATTAATTGAATGGAAACCTCACTGGCAGACCAAAACTGGTGAGTTTATTCCTTACAGATTCCCACTCGCTGGGGATATTAATTGAATGGAAACGTCTTCTGTTTGATAACCACCAGCATGATTATCATATTCCCACTCGCTGGGGATATTAATTGAATGGAAACATCTAGCTGAGTGCTATCGTATTAAACGCTTTTAAATTCCCACTCGCTGGGGATATTAATTGAATGGAAACAACCATCGGCAGGGTGGCGCAAAGGCGTTCGCTGACATTCCCACTCGCTGGGGATATTAATTGAATGGAAACCCGTCCCCGGCACTTCGTCATCGCCCCAGCCTAGTGCGATCGCATTCCCACTCGCTGGGGATATTAATTGAATGGAAACTTCGACTGCAAATATTGTTTCTTGTCAATGTTCAAGGAATTCCCACTCGCTGGGGATATTAATTGAATGGAAACTTGAAGTAGAGTTCTTTTAACGCTCGTAACTGGTATTCCCACTCGCTGGGGATATTAATTGAATGGAAACTGGCAGTATCAGCCAGCTTGTTCTGTAGTAGATAATTCCCACTCGCTGGGGATATTAATTGAATGGAAACTGGTGGTGCGGGAGGGTCTACGGTTGTTAACGGGGCCACATTCCCACTCGCTGGGGATATTAATTGAATGGAAACTTTACACTAGCCAGCAAGCTAAAGTCCCTATTTGGGATTCCCACTCGCTGGGGATATTAATTGAATGGAAACACTTTTAACCATGCCCAAGGCTAAATGATTCAAATAATATTCCCACTCGTTGGGGATATTATTTGAATGGAAACTAGAATTGCAACTTGCGATCGCCACTTAGTAATTTAGTATCTATTCATATAAATACTAAACTTTTATCAGTATTAATAAATACAATACGTTTGAACTAAAAAAGTTTAGCAAAAAAAGCTGTAGTTTAATACCTGCATAAATCAGAACAGATGTCAAAAACAAGAAAATATTTAGAATAAAATTCTTGTGGAGAGAAAACGCTTGCCAACAAAGCATTACACGAATTATCTAGAGAGATGTTGCAATATTATATATTTATAGACAAATACTGAATTATGGCTATACAATGCGTATATCAATCACATAAGGAAATTACTAGTGTCAGAAGAATATTGGCGAGCTAAGATTTGGGGGTTACTTCATGATCCTGTGCTAAAAGCACTACACAACAACAGCGGACGGGGTAAAAATAGCTTCTACAAACAACTAGAAGTTATGAAACCTTGGGTTGATGCTGATAGAATACCTGGTAAGTCACAAAGTAAATTATGTAAACATATACTCTTAGCTGACCATATAGCTTCCTCTAGTGATAGAGCTACAATAGGTTGTGTAACTGCCAGTATTAATTATGCTCCACGTAAAAACCGTGAACTAGGATTAGAAATTAAACACCTATTATCTGGTGCAAAACAGGATTTTAGAATCCAACTACATGAAGAACTTATAAAATCTAAACGCAGTAACTACTTACAGGATAAAGAAAAACTCCTACTACAATCTGTACCAAAAGAATTACAAACAGAAGATATTCGACATGATCTGAAAAAGATTAAACAATTATATTGGTGGTTGTGGCGTTGTTTACCAGAAGAAACCTGCAAGTTATTTACAGAAGATACATCTTTAATGTTAATGCCAGCAGAAACAAGAATTCCTGATGGTTCAATTTGGAGTCATGTTAGCATGACTTCAGCATTAGCCGGGGCATTAGCAGGATATGATTTAACACTAGAGCAAGTAGAACGAAATTGGCAGTCAGATCAAAAATTATCTCATCCTTATTTAGCCATATTTAGTTTTAGCCCAGTACAAGAACTAATTAAATCTAGTCGCAAAATGCGCGACTTTTGGGCAGGTTCTTGGTTACTGCATTATTTATCTGCTAAAGTTTCTTGGGTACTAGCAAATCAATATGGACCAGATACATTACTTTATCCTAGTCTTTATCAACAACCATTAATAGATCATTGGTTATTACAAAAATATCCAGAATTCAATCAATGGATAGAAAAACCATCAGCAGATAAACTATTAACTGCCGGATTTCCTAACGTTATAGTATTAATATTACCCAAAGATAAAGTTCAAGCTGCCATGCAAACAGCCCAGCAAACGCTGTTAGAAGAATGGTTAATGATTGGAGATTTAGTATTTAATTACTTACAAAAAGATAAAAGTCCTTGGAAAGATTTACAATCCGATCATAAGACTTGGAAAGGATGGTTAAAATCCCAATGGCAATTTTATTGGACAGGGTTACCCATAGGAAACAAAGAAACAGAACTTAAAAGTCCTGCAATTATTAATGAAAATAAAGATAGAGGATTTGAAGATTGGTTAAATGTCCAGAACGAAACTTATAATCTAGACAAAACAAGTAAACTTTTTCAAGAAAAAGAATTAGAACTTCTTAAAGAAGCATACAAAAGACATTATCGAAAAAGGGGTTTTAGTGCTAATGTTGGTTCATGGTGGGGTTGTATATTCGATGCTACCCGTGCTAGTTTAGCATCAGTTAAAAATGCCCGTAATTGGGAAATGCCCACAGCATTTGGACCCCGTTCTACAATTTCTGGTATTGGTCCAGTTGTAAATACTCATAATCAAAAAGAGAGTGAAGATAATCAAGAAGAAAAAGATACAAAATGTGGTAATGACTGGATAGCAGAAAGCGATACCAAGGAATTATGGGAAAATAAAGCAGGTTTATTTGATGGTACAGAACAATTAAATGCTACAGAAGTAGTTAAACGAGGTTTACATAAAGTTTTACGTGATTTATTAGGAATAAAAGAAGAAGATATTGCAGCATCTTATCCCGATTTAACTTCAGGTGTCGCTGGGTATTTGAAAGTTAATGCAAAAAATCATAAACATCAAGAAAATTTGGACGAATCTTGTGAAAAAATATTAGAAAAATTTCCTAGTGCTAAAATCATAATTGATGAAATGTCTAAGAAATGGGGTATTCCCTGGATAGATAATCCAATTAGTAATCATCATTCGCAAGAATATCATTGTCGCTTGTTAAATTCCGGTTGGTTAGTAGAAGATTTACAAACTCCAGAATTAAACATATTACAAATACAGTTAGATAAGGCTAAGGACGAAGATAGAGGACATATTAGAAAGCAAATCTCCGATAAAAAACGTGATTACCACGAAGAAATTCAAAAAATAATTACCGAATACTACCCCAAGAATAACCCATCAGATTGGTATGTATTAGCAGCCGGTGATGGTGATAGTATGAGTGAATGGTTAAAGGGAACAAAACTGAAAACCTACGGTGATTATATTCCCTCAACGTTGTCAGTCAAATTAGAGAAATTTCCCCAATTTCTAGAAATTCAAAAACGCATGGGACCAAGTACCCACAGTGCATTAAGTCGGGCATTATTAGACTTCTCTAATCAATTAGTACCTTACCTCACCCAAAAACGTTATGCAGGTAAACTAATCTATGGTGGTGGTGATGACGTTTTAGCCTATACGAACCTATGGGAATGGGATGAATGGTTATGGGATATCCGCCAATGTTTTAAAGGTGCAAAAGACCCTCACGGAGAATTTAGTCATGAAGGAGATTATTGGAAATACTTAGGTAATATTGACCAATTAGCCGACCGTCCATTATTTACAATGGGTAGCGAAGCCACAATTAGTTTTGGTATCGTTATTGCCCATCATTCTGTACCATTAGCTATAGCATTAGAAAGCCTATGGGAAGCAGAAGACGCAGCGAAAAAACATGAATATCATCATAGTTGCCAGTTAAAAACTAAAAAAGATTGTTTTAACAAAAAAGACGCTGTACAAGTGCGGGTAGTCTACAGCAATGGTAATACCCTAAAATCCACCGCTAAATTCGATGTTTTCCGTGAGTGGCAGAAGTTAACAACACTTCTAGAAGACAGTGCCATTTTTGAACAAGCAGCGAGTCTGTGGAGTCAACACCCAGCACCAAATCAAGATGCCATTGTACCTTGGACAAAAGTGTTTTGCGATCGCCGTGACCAATTCCAAAAGGACGAAACCATCAAAAAACAATTCCAACAAGCCCTTGCAGACTTCCTGAAAGCATTGTTTACCACCACCCCAAGCAAAGACCTGGACAACGAAATTCAAAGTTGGCTAAAACTTGCAGCTTTCGTTAAACGTAACCGTGATATCAAATTAGGAGGTGTTAATTAATGCACTGGTACAAACTCACACCATTGGATATCTTGATGTTACGAGATGCCAAACCATTTTCACCACAGGAAAGGGCATGGGCAGGTAGTGTATTTCCTCCCAATGGTCATACTATTGCTGGGGGATTGCGGGGGTTATTAGGAGAAAAGAAAAACTTTAATATTGTTGGTCCATTTCTCTGCTACGAAAACACCCTGTATTTGCCGCGTCCTTTGGGGTTTGTGAAATCTACTCCCCTAGTGCCTTTAAAATGGGAAACCAAATCTCATATCAATAACGCCTTATGGGATGAAACCCAACCTTGTCCATTAGTTAGACCTTATCATCCACAGAATCAACATGAAGATAATGAAGATAATGATGCCGATGATTTAGAACTAAAATTCAGACAATATTTACCCAGTTCAGTTATTACAAAATACTTAAAATCTGGTAAAATTGACAAAGAAAATTGGCAAGCCATTGAAGGTAGACACGAAGATAAACCATACACTATTGAAACCCGTTCTCATAATAGTATTGAACCCGGAACAAAACAAGTCAAAACAGCCGATGGTTACTTTGTAGAAAATGCTATTAGACTACATCAAAGTTGGGGTTTTGCTATAGGAATTAACCAAGAAATTCCAACACCTGCTACAATCAGACTAGGAGGAGAAGGACATAGAGTAATAGTAGAATCTTGTGCAGAATTGGGGGAACAATGGCAAGAATTACAAACAATTTCTGATGAGAATTTCAAACACAATAATAAATCAATAGCTTATTTAGTAACTCCTGGGGTATTTGAAAGACCACATACCAATAAGCACGGACAAAAGGTTTCTTTATGTCGTCCTTATCCTTGGGAGTGGAAAATCAAAGACGGTAATTTTGTGAGTATGTCCACAGAAAAAGCAGTACCAATAAGTTGTAGAATCAGGGAGAAAGAAAACCAAAAAAATAGCATTCCTGCACCACAAGTATTTGCAGCACCACCGGGGAGTTTATATTATTTGAATAAACCTCAAGGGTTGTTTCAGGATAATACAGATTCTCGCGTCAAGCATTGGAGACAATTGGGTTATTCGGAAATGTTGTGGATTAAATATCAAGAAATAAGCGAGGAAAAAAATGGCTGATTTTAGAGTTGGTTATATGTATAGTCTTGCACCTATTCATTGTGGAGGTGAGGGAGACTTAGGTAATATTTTAGAAATTGCTCGTGAAGTACATACAAATTTCCCTTATATTCCCGGTTCTTCTTTACGTGGTAGCCTAAGAGATGAAGTAGAAATATTAGATCCAATAGCAGCACCAGTTCTATTTGGAAAAGAATTAGACGAAAAAGGTCAAATGGGAGTGCATCAAGTTTGGTTTGGAGATGCACGATTGCTATGGATTCCTATGCGAACCATTTCAGTTAATAATAGAGATGTTTTTACTTGGGTTAGTTGTCATTCATTAATTCGTGATCATGCCATAATTTCACGTCAAAAAACAGCAATATTTCCTAATTATGCTGTTGGTAATCGTGCAGGAGTTTATTCTGTCGCTGATGCTCAAATTGAAGTTAAATTATTATCAGATGCTCAAAGACAAGCTATTTCTTTAACAGGATGGCCAAATTCATTAAAGGATGCCGTTAAACCTACTTGGGAAAGTAATTTGATTATTTTACCTGATGCAGATTTTCAAGTATTAATGGAACATTCACTGTGGACACAAGTTCGCAACAAAATTCAAAAAGAAGTTGGTTCGGCTGAGATTTTCTGGACAGATATTTGTATTCCTAGAGATACTATTTTCTATTATCCTTGGGGCTATAGTTTGCTTAAAGATAATCCCATAACGGAAAAACAACATGATTTACTAATCAGTGTTTTACAAGAATTATTTCAAGTAGGTGGTCAAGCTAATGTAGGACGAGGTTGGGTTCAAGGTTGGACAAATCATCTTACAACACCTATTAAAGACAAAGTTACAGTCTAAAGGAATATCATAATTATGTCTAAGAAGTATTCACCTAAATCTAATCCTCCCAAACCAGCATCAAACATTGCTGCAATACCTCCCACTCGTTCTGAACCTGTTAAATCTGAAATTCTGAAAACTGAAACTATTAAGAATGATAATAACTCTTCTTTAGTTTTGCCAGAACAAATGAGTCTAACCGCCTATGAACATATTCAAAAATATTTGCAAACGTACAAAAAACAGAAGTTAGATAAAAACGATCTAACTGCTGTTTTAAGGTTGTCTCAACATCTAAGAGTTTTTGGTCTACTATCTGCGGTTGGTTATCTAAATCAAGCGAATGCTCAAGGTGGAGAAGTTCGGGAACGTACTGTGCCAGTGTGGGAATCATTACTAGGTCAAATGGTAGCGGTGGATAAAGATAAACCACCTAGCAAAGAAGAACTAATGACACAAATGGTAGATATCACAAAAGATAAACCGCAAGAATATATGTTGATGTGGCGGAAATCTTTGTTATTAGCTAATCACTGGAATTTTTGGGCAAGAGCCTATCAGGAGTAATAATGTACACAGGAATCCAATTAGTTAATTTACTGGAAAAGCAACATCAAAAGCGATCGCAATCTGGCTTATTTAAAAAAGACACTTTTACTATCCAGTGGCGTGCTAAAGTCGGTTCATTTCCCCATCCAGATGTAGAAACCATTGTTTCTGCTGGTGAACCTTGTGGTGCATGGCGACCAACTCACGGACAACCAGGAGATAAACGGAATGTTAGCGAAAATTGGGAGCAATTAAGATTTTTACCCCTTAATGGTTATATTCCAGGGGCTTCTATTCGAGGTTTGGTAAGAGCATGGGCAACAAAGCGTCCAGAAATTTTACCAAGAATGTGTGAGCTTTTAGGGTATCAAGAAAACGATAAAATTAGTGCTGGGAAAATAGAATTTCTCGATGCTTGGCCAGAAACAGCAACTAAATTAACTTTAGATATTGTCAATCCGCAACAAGATTTTCAAGTATACCATCAAGGACAATGTACACCATTATCTCTTTATACTTTAGGTAATGGTAAAGATACAATTCCTGTCATAGTTGCAATTAGAGGAATACCCGGAAAAGCTACAGATGAAGAAGTAACCGAAGTTTGGGATTGGGTACAACAAGCACTAGGTTTATATGGTGTTGGTGGACGAACTGCGTCTGGTTATGGAAGTCTTAAACTTCCCAATTCTACACAAAAACTCACACCTGATCCTGATTATGCAGTTAAACAATTTGAATTTAGTCTTTATAGTCAGGGTAGCGCAGGTCCACATATTCAAACAATGGAATTACGTCCTTCACATTGGCGGGGTTGGCTACGTTCTTGGTTAATGCGTTTTTTCTTGGGGGTAATGCCTGAAAATCTTGCTAAATTGACTGTATCTGAACTGATGGGAGATATAAATACAGGAGATGGTAATAGTCGCAAAGGTTGTGTACGTTTGCAAATAATTCAATGTAATACACAGGGCGATCGCTCTGAGAATCAACCAAACTTTTATTTGTGGAAAGGTAAACTACAAATTAGCGCACCACAAGACATCCTTAATAAAATTATTTTGCCTATCATTCGCTTTGCTGTCATGGTTGGGGGTGTTGGTCGTGGTTGGCGTAGACCATTGCATATATTTTGTATGAATAATGGACATGAAGCAGCAAGAGGTACAAATTTAATATTGACTCATAAATCCAAAGATAAAAATACTGGTGAATTAAAATCCAAAAACTTTGGTTTACCAATAAAACCAGACGCTTGGAATCAAGAGTATAATACTTGGTTAATAGCAGTCAGAAATCATTGGCAGGACAGAGTATTAACAAATAATCGTAATATTAAAGCAGAGGTTTTTTCACCTACCACCTGTGCAATTTATGTAGTTCCTGGACCAGATATGAACCCCATAGATATTAAGTCGTTAGAATGGGAAGACGTAGATGCAGTTGATACCCGTGGGGATGGAATGGATTTAATTTATCATCAGAATCACCCACAAAATTATAAACGTAATCCAGATTTAGGTGGTAATGCAGCAGGTGGAGGAAATGCACATTGTTCTTGGGCAAGTATTAAACGAGTAAATATTCCTAATCCGGAGAAAGAAACAGACTGTCAAGAAATAGTTTGTTTATTTATGGGTGGAGAAACACCAAATGCTAATCATGTGAGATCGCGCTTTCTTCGTGATTTAGGAAATAGACAAGGAAGTATACATTTATTTGGTGTACAACCTCCACAAGCAGTTTAATTTTCTATAAAATATTATTGGGTGAAACAGTTATGAAATCAGTTTTAATCGCCACAATTGGCACTAGAGATTTAATGTTTCAAATATCATCTGGTGCATGGTTCAACATTGGTAATGATAGAGTCCAAAATGGAGAAATTATTGCTGAACAATTAGAAGTAATTTCTGATTTAGGCTTAAAGGATAATATAACTTTTCGTGACTTAACTAAATACCTATTAGATAATATCGAAAAATATGTAGATAACATCCAACCACCAATTATTGGTAAACTATTTATTGAGGAAGCATCAAACATTGAAAAGGTTTATTTAATAGCTACTGATCAAAAAGAAAAAGTAACACAAAGAGAAAAAGATACCTTATATTCAGCCGCACTAATCAAAAAATGGATTACCCGTAAGTTTAGTCATCTTACCGATAAAAATGTTACTATTATTCCTCTTGGTCAAGATGGTATTAACCCCTCTAATTTTGAGGATATGTTTAATTGGTGTCGAAAAATCTGGAAAGATACAATTACTGTTAATAAAGATCAATCAGTTTGGGTATGTTTGAAAGGAGGAGTAGGACAGACTTCCGAAGCTGCCAGAATTTCAGGACTTAGTTTTTATGGCGATCGCATTCAGTTCTTTGAATTTAAAGAAAATACACGCGCAAATCGTCAAGGTATTCCCTCAGACTACACTGGTCCATTTTTAGGCACTAACTATCTTTGGGATAGAACCCAACAACAGGCTTTAAAACTATTGGCAAGTTATGATTATGCTGAAACCTACGATTTACTAGAACCTTATTTTCAACAGTTTCCTAGTAAGTTTGGGGTAATTCCCAATTTATTAAAATCTGGTATAGCCTGGAATCAGGGAAATTTTGACACATTTTTGAACCTTGCTAAAAGTTGTACCAAAATCCCCAAAGTAGAAGACAAATTATGGATGTCCTATGAACAAGCGTATTTAGGTGTAATTCGTCTTCATCAAAAAAATACCACAGAGGCAATGTTACATGGTTATCGGGCTGTGGAAGGTTTATTATATTTTTGGGCTATTGAATTTTTTCCTAATGATGTTATAGAAAGAGAAAATGGATACCCATTAATTAAAAATTCGATATTACAAAAATATCCATCTTTAAGAAGTCATTTTAGCAGACCTGAACCTAAAATTGAAGTTAATCTGCAAGGATGGTTATTAGAAGATTTATTAAATCTAGCTATTCCTGAAACAGCGAATAGTATTGATTTTCAAAAATTTTGGTTTTCTGCTAAAGATGCCAGAAATTATTTTTCTCATCGCTTGGGTGGTTTACCAGAAAAAGAAGTGTTTAGTGCCTGGGGTCAAGATATTAAAACTTCCGAACAATGGCAAAAAAGAATTTTAAACTGTATTAACTTAGTAACAAGAAAATCATTTAATAGCCTATCCAAAGCCAGTTTATTTGCTCAAATACACACCGAAATTGTAGAAATCCTCAAAAACCAAGAAATAAAAATTAATTAATAATAGATATTTGGTCTATGAAAACAACAAATAACACAGATAAAGTTAGCACCCTGATCATCACCGTAGGAACTAGACAAATAGGCTGGCATTGCAAAGATATTAGAAAAAAACGCAATAAAATTATTCATGATGGTGAATCAGTAAATGCTACACAAGTTGGTTATCTTTGGGCTAATAAGAACTTCTCTGGTGTAAAAATACCAACGTCATCAGAAAATATCATGCACTTGATGATGAATGTACTTAAAGAGATTAGTCCACCTCCCAACTTGAATAATTTACTAATGCGATCGCTATATCAATGGGGACTAAAATATTTAGAAGATGTGAGTTAATTGATTCTGTAAACTTGAAAATAACACTAAAAAAATCCTCCACTATTTAACCATGACTGCAAAAGCACTAAAGTTTTCTCACAGATCAGATCGCCAAGAATTAGATATCAAAGTTTGGTTTATTTTATTTATCGGATTAATTGTTACCTTATGTATTTATGCAGCAGTATTACCTATCAAAAATACATTTTTGGGTGTCCTGTTATATGAAAGAGGTTTTACCCAAATACTCGCTATATTTTTGGGTGGAATGGTAGTAACTATTACTATCATGAAGTTAGTAAAAATTCAAATTGAATCCAAGGCATTTAGCAAAGATTTAGTTCCTGGAAATATTGCTCTAGAGAATCCTAAATCTATTCAAGTAGAAAAATTACAACAGTCTTTATCTAATGAAAAAAGTCTATTAGCACGTCGTTGTAGTCGGGTTCTCGCTGCATATATAGTTTCAGAGAATAAACAATCTGCTACTGAATTTGCGATAGAAGACTCGACATTTTACAGTATTACAGCAGAAACTTCTAATTCCGTAGCTCGCATTTTGGTTTGGGCAATTCCGCTACTGGGATTTATTGGCACAGTAGTTGGTATTAGCGGTGCGGTTAATGGTTTTAGTGGTTTCCTACAACAATCTAGTGATATTGAACAAATTAAACAAGGAATTGGTACTGTTACCAGTGGATTAGCAGTAGCATTTGACACGACATTGTTAGCTTTATTTGTTAGTGTTTTAGTGATGATTCCGTTAGTGTTAGTAGAGAGACAAGAATCACGGTTATTATTGGCAATTGATATTTATATTAGTGATAAACTATTATCCCGTCTCAAAGAAACTGACAACTTAAATAAAGCCATAGTTGATGATGCCATATCCCAGGCATTTAAAAAACATTTGCCCTCACCAGAAGTATTAATTCAACCTGCCCAAGAATATGCTAGACAAGCCGCAGAAGAATTAGCTAAGGGGTTTTTAAATGAGGTAGGTAAAATTCAGGGAACAACCACTAAGTTAATACAGCAGATGAGTTATATCAATCAAATGGCTGTCAAAGATAGGGAAATTTTCATTAATACATTAACTCAGCAACAACAATCTAGTCAAGAAATTGTTACCGAAATCCAGCATATTAGCACTGCAATTCAAGATAATTACCAAACTATTAATCAAGATTTTAATACACATACCGAACAAATTTCTGAACAATTACAAAAAGCCGCTTTGGCTTTAGATAGTCGGATTGCATCTTTAGAAACCTGTGCTACTCAGGTAACAAAAATTGTTGAGTTTCAAAGGAGTTTAGAACAAAGTTTTCAGACATTAGAAAAAACCGCACAATTAGAACAAGTATTAGGAGAAGTCCGGACTAATCTAGCATTACTGAAACCAGTATTAGAACAACTTAATAAACCACGTCGCATTACTTTAGTTGAATCTGAAGGAAATCGTTCATAAACTTATGCGAAGAAGAATCTCTAATCGTGCTGCAACTGAAATTGAATTATTCCCATTTTTGTCAGTTTTATTTTGTACCATAGGGGTACTTATTTTATTACTTATAGTTCTTACTGCTCAAACATTTAGCAATCAAAGACAAATTACTATTGTTGCTAAAACTGAAAATGGACAAAACCAGACTAAACAACCTCGTTATATTGAGTGTCGCGGCGATGGTATTGTTGTCTATCCTAGTGAGAAATTTGTAGCCTTAACTGAAATCAATAATTCTTATTCTCCATTACAAACTTTATTAGCAGAGGTAAAAGAAAATCGAGATAAACAATATCTAATTGTCGCCATTCGTCCTGATGGTATCAAAGTATTTGAAGAAGTGAGAATATTAATTGAATCCGCAGGAATTGATATTGGTTACGAGCCAATTGACGAAGGATGGAAACTAAAAATTGAAGGTAATATTTGAATAAATATACTGGTTTATATGAGAAGAAAACGTTCTTTTGTATCTCGACCTCCTCAACAAAATCTAGATTCTTTTTTAGATATTTTAACCAATACTGTCGGGGTATTAATGTTTATGAGTCTCTTTATTACTTTAGTTGCTGTGCAATCGAGTACAATAGTAAAGACTCCATTAGCAACTGAAACTGATAAAAAAGCAAATTTCTTTGAAGTTAGTGGTAATCGAGTAGTTTACTTAGATACTCAATCAGCTAATCAACAAATTAAAGATTTTATTGGTAACTTATCTACTTGTAGTAAACCTAGTTATATTACAGGATTAGTTGATAGTTATATCGAGGAATTAAGAAATTATCAAACTTGTGTAGAAAATCAATTACAGGAACTAAAACAGTTTCAAGCAGAAACAAAAAATTATGAAATTAAATTAGTTGATTTTGATTCTTTTTCACGACAATATAATCTAAAATCAATTAATAGTGGAGAGTCAGGTAAAGAGGTAAATCAAGCTAATTCTGAATATCGTCAGACTTTATCTCAACTTAAACCAGAGAAAGATTATGTAGCATTTGTAGTCAGACCTGATAGTTTTGCTACTTTCCGTCAAGTTAGAGAAATTGCCTGGAAAGCAGGTTTTGATGTAGGTTGGGAACCCCAAACGCTAGAGACTCCAATTATCTTCAGTTCTGGAGGACGAAATGTAGGTGTACAGTAGCACTTTTATTAAGAGAACTCCATAGAATGATTGATCCTGTTTTCATGTCATTCCCCTGAAGCTTGTCCCCGTGAAAACGGGGAAGGGGAATCCAGAAATTATTTATGTTCCATGAGACAATCTGGATTCCCGCTTTTGCGGGAATGACAT
>JANMEE010000250.1:0-16214 GCA_031376645.1 Dolichospermum sp. OTE_75_concoct_329_sub
GGTGGTAAAAAACTCAGCTTCCGTGCCATTGTCGTCGTCGGTAATGAACGTGGACAAGTTGGCGTAGGAGTTGGTAAAGCATCAGATGTAATTGGTGCTGTGAAAAAAGGTGTTGCTGATGGTAAAAAACATCTAATTGACATCCCTATCACTAAATCCAATTCTATTCCTCACCCCATTGATGGTATTGGTGGTGGAGCTAAAGTAATGATGCGCCCAGCCGCACCAGGTACAGGGGTAATTGCCGGGGGTGCTGTACGGACTGTACTAGAGTTAGCAGGAATAAAAAATATTCTGGCCAAACAACTAGGTTCAAATAACCCTTTGAATAACGCCAGAGCCGCAGTCAACGCTCTATCTACCCTGCGGACATTAAGTGAAGTTGCTGAAGATCGCGGCATCGCCATTGAAAAACTCTATACCGTTTAAATAGAGTAATTTTTGGCAAGTCAAGTATTAGTTTAAAAACTTACTAATTACATCATGAGACTGAACGATGTTAAGCCCCAAAAAGGCTCTAAAAAACGCCGTAAGCGCGTAGGTAGAGGTATTTCTGCCGGACAAGGTGCCAGTGCTGGTCTAGGGATGCGTGGTCAAAAGTCCCGTTCTGGTAGTGGGACAAGACCAGGTTTTGAAGGTGGTCAACAGCCATTGTACCGCCGGATACCTAAACTCAAAGGCTTCCCCCTACTTAACCGGAGAGTTTACACTACGATTAATGTAGAGAAGTTAGCTAACCTACCCCCTAACACAGAAGTAACTGCGGCATCTTTAAAGGCAGCGGGTATCTTAACCACTTTTAAAGGTGAATTGAAAATCTTGGGGAATGGGGAATTAAATGTTCCTCTTCATGTTAAAGCTGCTGCTTTCACAGGCCAAGCTCGGATCAAAATTGAGGCTGCTGGTGGGAGTTGTGAAACTGTGTGAAATTCTGAACTATGATTTTTATGATTAGGATGATTTATATGATTAGGATGATGAATGTGATTTTGATAATCATCTTCATCAAATAAATCACAAAAATCACAGTTCAGACGAATGAATCACGTAAATCATAGTTAAGATTTCAAAGGTAAACTCTATGATCAGTCGAGACAAAGCTCCAACGGCTCAAGAAACTTTTATGCAGATGGCGCAAGCAGCCGGACTCAGAGGTAGGCTGCTTGTCACTGTCGGTATTTTAATTTTGGTTCGCTTGGGTATCTTTTTACCTGTCCCAGGCATTGATAGACCTAAGTTTGCTGAAGCTATATCGGGCAACAATTCCATCTTTGGTTTGTTGGATATATTTTCTGGGCGAGGACTCTCTACTTTGGGTATCTTCGCTTTAGGGATTTTACCCTTTATTAATGCCTCCATTATTATCCAATTGCTCACTGCTGCTCTGCCATCTTTAGAAAATCTTCAGAAAAATGAAGGTGAAGCAGGTCGGCGGAAAATATCACAAATTACCCGCTATGTGACTGTAATTTGGGCAATTATTCAAAGTGTGGCTTTTTCGGCATTATTCCTGCAACAATTTGCCAAAACACCAGGACCGATATTTGTAGCAGAAACAGCGATCGCTCTGACTGCTGGTTCAATGTTCGTCATGTGGGCATCTGAACTGATTACAGAACGGGGTATAGGTAATGGTGCATCTTTGTTGATTTTTGTCAACATTGTGGCATCTTTACCTAAGTCTCTAGGCGATACCATTGACTTGGTGCAAGTTGGTGGACGGGAAATTGTTGGTCGAGTTATCGTCCTTGTAGTAGTATTTATGTTCACTATCGTGGGCATTGTATTCGTACAGGAAGGAATGCGCCGCATCCCCATTATTTCTGCCCGTCGTCAAGTAGGTAGAAGGGTGTTAGCAGAACAGCGGAGTTATTTACCACTCCGGCTCAATTCTGGGGGCGTAATGCCGATTATTTTTGCAGCAGCAATCCTAAGTTTGCCACTTTTAGTCGCCAATTTCACTAAAAATCCCGAATTAGCAAACATTGTTAATACCTATTTAAGTCCTGGTGGTTCTGCACCTTGGGTATATGCCCTCGTTTACTTAACTTCCATTGTTTTCTTTAGTTACTTCTATTCTTCGTTGATTCTCAACCCAGTAGATGTAGCTCAAAATTTGAAAAAAATGGGTTCTAGTATTCCCGGTATCCGTCCCGGAAAAGCTACTAGTGAGTATATCGAAAAGGTAACAAACCGACTGACTTTTTTAGGAGCTATCTTTTTAGGCTTGGTGGCAATTATTCCTACAGCCGTAGAAAGTGCTTTGAAAGTTCCCACCTTTAAAGGTCTGGGAGCAACATCTTTGTTAATTTTGGTTGGTGTGGCAATTGATACGGCTAAACAAATCCAAACTTACGTTATCTCTCAGCGATATGAAGGAATGGTGAAACAATAGTGACGCGATTAATCTTCTTGGGACCACCGGGTGCTGGTAAAGGAACTCAAGCTCAAACCTTAGCTGCATTTTTGCAGATTCCCCATATTTCTACAGGTGACATTCTCCGCCAAGCTATTCAAGAAAAAACAGATTTGGGCAAAAAAGCCCAAAGTTTTATGGATCAAGGCGAATTAGTCCCCGATAAATTAGTAGAAGATATGGTTGAAGAACGCCTGAAAAAATCAGATGCCCAAACAGGTTGGATTTTAGACGGCTTTCCTCGGAAAGTTACACAAGCAGAGTTTTTGGCAAAATTGCTCAATAGTCTAGGACAGGGTGGTGAAAAGGTAGTTAATCTGGATGCACCAGATGAAACTGTCATTACTCGGTTACTAGGACGCGGACGAAAAGATGATACTGAAGAGGTCATTCGTCGGCGCTTAGAGGTTTACCGTGATGACACTGCACCCTTGATCAACTATTACAGCGATCGCCAAAAACTCCTAACTGTCAACGGTAATCAGTCCCAAGAAGAAGTTTTTACTGATTTGAAAAATATCATAGCTGCGTGAACTACTCCGCCGTAAGACGGACGGAGCTTCCCAATTCATCGGGAATAGCCTCTTTGAACTTCGTAGTTCTATTGGTCTAACATTCCCTCCAAGGGCAGGAGTCCTGATTCTCAAGACCCAAACTTTCTCTAGCAACACTTACCTATCAGCTTGGTTTTCGCTTACGGCATTGGTGGTCAAGATACTCAAGATCCTACCAGAAAATCCTGGGGATTCGTCATCCATCCAAAATTTGTTTTTACTTGAGTTTTAAATCAATTCCAGATGCAATCCTCATCCCCTGCTCACAATCCCCACCTTATGAGTACATTGAAGGCGGGGACTTCCGCAAATCGTTTAAACTGTTGATATATTTCTCCAATTATGTTCTTAATGCCCATGAAAGTGGACAAGGACAACAGGAGATTATTGAGTTGAGGAAAAAACTTGTCTAAGCAAGATTTAATTGAAATGGAAGGGACAGTCACCGAGTCGTTGCCTAATGCAATGTTTCGTGTTGACTTAGATAACGGCTTTAATGTCCTAGCACACATTTCTGGGAAAATTCGCCGTAATTACATCAAGATTTTACCTGGCGATCGCGTCAAAGTGGAATTAACACCCTACGACTTAACTAAAGGTAGAATCACCTATCGCCTGCGGAAGAAATAAATCTACTAGAAAATCTTACCATACATAACTTAACTGGTCTTTTTCTAGTTACATAACTGAAATATTTCTTCTAAAAATGCTATAATTTACTATTTGGAGTCAATTTTAAAGGCATGAAAGTCAGAGCCTCAGTTAAGAAAATTTGTGAAAAGTGCAGCGTGATCAAGCGTCGTGGTCGCGTGATGGTGATTTGTGAAAATCCCAAACACAAACAACGCCAAGGATAGAAGCTATCTATCAAAGCAAAGTTAAACCCGCGACAATTCAACGGCTAAGGCCACGATATCGCACTTTGCTAACTGCAACTACGAAAACAATAGGGAGAGATTCATTGTGGCACGGATTTCGGGAGTAGACCTTCCCCGCGATAAGCGGATAGAAATTGGTCTAACATACATTTACGGAATTGGCTTAACTAGATCACATCAAATTCTCGCAGCTACTGGTGTAAACCCAGATATCCGCGTAAAAGACCTATCTGATGCTGATGTGGCTGCCCTCAGAGGAGAAATCGAAAGCAACTATCAGGTTGAAGGAGATTTACGCCGCTTAGAAGGACTAAATATTAAGCGTTTGATTGATATTGGCTGTTACAGAGGGCGTAGACACCGCATGGGCTTACCAGTGCGTGGGCAAAGAACCCGTACCAACGCTAGAACCAGACGTGGTAGAAGACAGACAGTGGCTGGTAAGAAGAAAGCCCCAGGCAAATAACTTTTCTAAACTTGCTTATTACAGCAAGTTGTACCTTAAATTCACTAAAGAAATATGGCCAGACAACCAACGAAAAAATCCGGGAGCAAAAAGCAGAAGCGGAACGTACCCAGTGGGGTTGCCTACATTCAGTCTACCTTCAACAATAGCATTGTCACGATTACCGATCAAAATGGAGATGTGATCTCCTGGGCAAGTGCTGGTTCTAGTGGATTTAAAGGGGCAAAAAAGGGAACTCCCTTTGCGGCACAAACCGCTGCTGAAAGCGCAGCTAGACGAGCCACAGACCAAGGAATGCGGCAAATCGAAGTGATGGTGAGTGGTCCTGGTGCAGGTAGAGAAACCGCTATTCGGGCGCTTCAAGGTGCAGGATTGGAAATTACACTCATTCGGGATATTACCCCAATTCCCCACAACGGTTGCCGTCCACCCAAGCGCCGTCGAGTTTAAACTTTTCTCATCTAACAGTTAACTGTCAACTTTTGACTGTTGACTGTTGACTTTTGAATTTTGACTTTTGACTTTTGACTTTACGAAGTGAGGGAGGCTACTCCGTGGCGCAGTTTCAAATTGAATGTGTAGAGTCTAATGCTGAAGAAAGTCGGAGCTATTACAGTAAGTTCGTTCTAGAACCCCTAGAGCGTAGTCAAGGGACAACTGTTGGCAACGCGTTGCGGCGGGTTTTACTTTCTAATTTAGAAGGGACATCAGTAACAGCAGTGAGGATTGCTGGTGTTAGCCACGAGTTTGCGACAGTTCCAGGGGTAAGAGAAGATGTACTGGAAATCCTCATGCGAATGAAGGATGTGATTCTCAAGAGTTATTCTTCTCAACCCCAAATTGGTCGCTTACTCGTTAATGGCCCGGCAACAGTTACTGTGGCACATTTCGATTTACCTAGTGAAGTAGAAGTGATTGACCCGACCCAGTATATCGCTACCATCGCTGAAGGTGGAAAACTGGAAATGGAATTTCGGATTGAGAAGGGCAAAGGTTATCGGACTGTAGAACGAGGCAGAGAAGAAGCCACATCTTTGGATTTTCTCCAAATTGACTCAGTGTTTATGCCCGTGCGGAAAGTCAACTATAGTGTTGAAGAAACCCGTGACGATGGCTCTTTGAAAGACCGACTTCTGTTGGAAGTATGGACTAATGGTAGTATTTCTCCCCAAGAAGCACTATCATCTGCCGCTGGAATTTTGGTAGATTTATTCAATCCATTGAAAGATATCTCCTTAGAACCATCGGATACAGGTTCAGATATTCCAGATGATCCTACCGCTCAAATTCCGATTGAAGAGTTGCAGTTATCTGTAAGAGCTTATAACTGTCTAAAACGCGCTCAAGTAAATTCTGTAGCTGATTTATTGGATTACACCCAAGAAGACCTTTTAGAAATCAAAAACTTTGGTCAAAAGTCAGCAGAAGAAGTAGTTGAAGCTTTACAGCGTCGTTTAGGTATTACTTTACCTCAAGAAAGAAGCTCTAAGCCCAGCTAAAGCAAAACCATTAATAATTCACTTTTGCATTGTTATGCGTCATCGTTGCCGAGTCAAAAAACTTAGTAAACCAGCGGATCAACGTAAAGCTCTTCTCAGAGCTTTGACCACAGAATTAGTCCGTTATGGTCGAATTACTACAACTTTAATCAGAGCTAAAGTTGTCCGCAGTGAAGTAGATAAAATGATCACCTTAGCTAAAGATGGATCTTTAGCATCGCGTCGGAAAGCGCTAGGTTATATCTACGACAAAACTCTAGTTCATGCACTATTCGAGCAAGCTCCTACTCGGTATGGTAACCGTCAAGGTGGTTATACTCGCATTCTGCATACCGTACCCCGTCGCGGTGATAATGCTCAAATGGCGATTATTGAACTAGTTTAAAGTTATTAGTTATTAGTCATTGGTCATTGGTCATTGGTCAGTAGCAAAAAAAACAACTGATAATTGATAACCGATAATTGACAACTGATGATTGACAACTATGTTAGAAATCAGCCAGCATAATTCTACTCAGCGAGTAGCCCTGGTTATTCAGTACATAGGTACTAATTTTCACGGCTGGCAAAGACAAAAAGGACAGCGCACTGTCCAAGAAGAGATAGAAAAAGCGATCGCCACTGTTCTAGGGTATCATGTGACACTCCACGGAGCAGGTAGAACTGATTCTGGAGTCCATGCTGCCGCTCAAGTAGCCCATTTTCAGGCTACAACTTTAATTCCTGCTCATAGGTGGGCAAAAGTTCTTAATGGCTATTTGCCCCCAGGGATATTAATCAGGGCATCAGCAGGTGTAAGTGATAGTTGGCACGCTCGTTTTAGCGCAATTTACCGACGATATCGCTACACCATCTATACTGAAGATTTACCGAACTTGTTCGCAAAACCTTTCAGTTGGCATTATTATTATGCCCCTTTGGATGAATCCCTCATTACATCTGCCCTGAAACCACTGCTGGGAAAACACCATTTATCTGCTTTTGAACGGGCTGGGTCAGCGCGATCGCATTCTTGGGTAGAAGTGCAAGCAGTAGAATGTCGTCGTAGTGGACAATTTATCCATATTGAAATTCAGGCTAATGGATTTTTATATGGCATGGTGCGGCTGTTAATAGGAATGCTAGTAGAAGTTGGTTCTGGTCAGCGGACTCTAGATGACTTCACCGAAATCTGGCAACAAGAACGCCGGGAAGAAGTGAAATATTCTGCACCTGCTCACGGGCTATGCTTGTTGAGAGTCGGTTATCCCGATTTTCCCTTTCCGCCAAAAATTTGGTATGACACCCAACCATACCTAGTCATGGGTCATGAATAATCATCTGAACTATGATTTTCATGATTTGTGTGATTAAGATGATTAAGCTATCGCCTTGAATTTTGACAAGGCACTGACAAAGGACAAAAAAAATGACTAAAACTTACCTTCCCCCTCAAGCATCTATTGAGCGCGATTGGTACTTAGTAGACGCTACAGATAAACGTCTGGGTCGTCTTGCTACCGAAGTTGCAATGATTCTCAGAGGCAAAAAGAAGCCTGAATTTACACCCCATATCGATACGGGGGATTTTGTCATTATTATCAATGCTGAGAAAGTGGCAGTTACAGGTAAAAAACGGACTCAAAAACTTTACCGTCGTCATTCCGGCCGTCCTGGGGGAATGAAAACAGAAACCTTCGCTAAGTTACAACAGCGCTTACCAGAAAGAATTATTGAACACGCTGTCAAAGGTATGTTACCTAAATGTAGTTTAGGTAAGCAGTTATTTACCAAGCTGAAAGTGTATGCAGGTCCAACCCATCCTCATGCAGCACAACTACCTAAAGAAATCACAATTAATACAATTCCTGGAGAAAATTAATGCAAGTAGCAGAAACTACTAGCGGTCGTGCCGTTTACTGGGGTACTGGTCGCCGTAAATGCTCAGTTGCCAGCGTCCGTCTAGTTCCCGGTGAAGGGAAAATGACTGTTAATGGTAAAGATGGAGATTTGTATTTCCAATTCAATCCCAACTACTTAGGAGCTATCAAAGCACCTTTGGAAACCTTGGGATTAGAAAGCGAATACGACATCTTGGTGAAAGCCGAAGGTGGTGGTTTAACTGGACAAGCCGATTCTATTCGTCTCGGAGTGGCTCGTGCATTGTGTCAACTTGACCCAGATAACCGTTCACCTTTGAAAACTGAAGGCTATTTAACTCGTGACCCACGAGCTAAAGAACGGAAGAAATACGGTTTGCACAAAGCTCGCAAAGCGCCTCAATACTCCAAACGTTAAGATAGGAGTCAGGAGTCAGGAGTCAGGAGTCAGGAGTCAGGAGTCAGGAGTCAGGATAAAGAAACTTTTTACCCAGTCCCCAGTCCCCAGTCCCCAGTCCCCAATCCCCAGTCCAATTTATATAGATTCACAACACAAAAAACAATGGCTAAACCTGATATTCATCCCAAATGGTATCCAGACGCTAAAGTCTACTGTAATGGTCAAGTTATTATGACTATTGGTGCTACCAAGCCCGAATTACACGTAGATGTTTGGTCTGGAAATCACCCCTTCTACACTGGTACTCAAAAAATGATTGATACTGAAGGACGTGTAGAACGCTTCCTCCGTAAATATGGTATGTCCAGCACTCAAACTGAAACTCAAACTGAAGACGATAATCAAAAGTAGCTGGTTGGCTGTAGCTGTTGATAGCGTGGCGTTTGCCACAGACGACCCTGCATAGTGCTGGGTCGCTTGTCATTTAATGCTTGAGCCAATTTGTTATTTTTAAGGAGATTATTTAGTCATCATGGCAGAATCATATTTACTGGAGAAACTGAAATCTGTTGAACAAACTTTTCATGAATTAACACGTCGTTTAGCCGATCCTGATACTGCTAGTAATCCTGATGAGTATCAAAAAATTGCTAAGTCTCGTTCTTCTTTGGAAGAGGTAGTTGATACCTATGAAAATTGGAAAACAGCCCAGGATGAATGGGTAGGGGCGCGTCAGATACTCAAGGAGTCTAATAGTGATCCAGAGTTGCATCAAATGGCAGCCTTGGAAGTCAGTGAACTAGAGGACAAGCTGAAATATTTAGAAAGTCGTTTAAAGGTGTTACTGCTACCTCGTGACCCCAACGATGATAAAAATATTATGTTGGAAATTCGCGCTGGCACTGGTGGAGATGAAGCTAGTATTTGGGCAGGGGATTTACTGCGGATGTATTCCCGTTATTCCGATGTCCAAGGTTGGAAAGTGAAGCTAGTTAGCGAATCTTTGGGTGAAATGGGCGGGTTTAAAGAAGTAATTCTAGAAATTCAAGGGGATAGTGTTTATAGTAAACTGAAGTTTGAAGCTGGTGTACATCGTGTACAACGCGTACCAGCAACAGAGTCTGGGGGAAGGGTTCACACTTCGACTGCTACTATAGCGATTATGCCAGAAGTGGATGAGGTGGAAATCCACATTGACCCGAAAGATATTGAAATGAGTACGGCGCGTTCTGGTGGTGCTGGTGGACAAAACGTGAACAAGGTGGAAACAGCGGCTGATTTGTTCCACAAACCTACTGGGATTCGGATTTTCTGTACGGAAGAACGGAGTCAGTTGCAGAATAAGGAACGGGCAATGCAAATTCTCCGGGCTAAGTTGTATGAAATAAAGTTGCGAGAACAACAGGATGCTGTCAGTTCTTTGCGACGATTGCAAGTTGGTACAGGTTCTCGTTCTGAAAAAATTCGTACTTACAATTATAAAGATAGTCGGGTGACTGACCACCGTTTAGGTCAAAATTTTACTCTGAACCCTGTTTTGGAAGGTGATATAGAAACAGTGATCCAATCTTGTATATCTCAAGATCAACAAGAACGGTTAGCGGAATTAGCTAATTCTGTTTCTAGCAGTTAATTGACTTCATAAATATCACTAAAATAAGATCCCCGGTTTCTTTAAGAAGTTGGGGATCTGAGGTTTAAGGACTAAACACCTTAAACCACTTATTTAAAACTGTATTGATTGTTTTTTTAATTTGATGATTGCGATTCCAATTTTGAAAGGCAATTTCGTAATCTTCACCTTTAGTTTGAAAGGTATTCCAAATATCTAAAGAAATCAATAATCCACAAGCTATTAAGATGTAAAGTGACCAAGAAAGACCGCCACTAATGGAATCCATCGCTAGGAAGAAAATATTAATAATTGCATAATTTCCCAGCCGTTTTTTTAATTTGCTTTGACGATAAAGGTTAAAAGCTTTACGTTGTTCAACTTCGCTTTGTTTGGTTAACCAATCTCGTTCTGCTTGTTGTAGGGTATCAGGTGATATTTGTAACTCTGTAGCAATTTCTAATATCTGTTGATAGGAAAACTCTTGATCATTATTATCAACTTGACGAGTAATTGCTAATTGGAGAATTTGCTGGACATCTTCTTGAGTGTAGGCACGCAGGTTGTTAGGGTTAAACGTTGTCATAATTGTTACTCAAATAAAAGTTTTAATAGAGAACTACACTAACATTAGCAATATTCACACTATTCTTACAGTAACAAATTTCCATAAAATTGGTGTTGATCAGACAATTATTCTGGAATTTATGATTCGGTTATCTTGAATAGCGCGTAAATCACGAATATAGCGGTTCTCGGTTGAGTCAGATACAAGAACCCCACCCCCAACTTATAAAAAAGTTCTAAAGTCTCATGATTTTATCAATTTTAAGAATGTAAGGCAGTAATAATATATTTAAATCCGGTATTAGTAGAATAATCCATACTATGTCTTTTTAGCAATTAGATATCTGGTGAAAATTAAATGTGTGTTTCCTAGAAACCTTGTAGAGACGTTCCATGGAACGTCTCTACATTTCTTCCTGGAGATATCTATTGAATAGACAAGATCATAAAAACTATTGAAACATCTCCTGTTAACAGCAATTTACCAACGCATAAGTAACCCAGGAAGTTGTAGTAACAGGAGTAAATCTGATGATGGAAGATAATGGATCTATTCGCACCCTATCCGTAGATATTGGCGGTAGTGGTGTCAAAGCAATGGTATTAGATATGACAGGCAAGCCTTTAACCGAAAGAGGCAGATTAGAAACACCCCAACCCGCGACACCGGAAGTAGTCATTAATACGGTTGTGATCTTAGCAGCCTCTCAAGGTGAATATCATCGGGTATCCGTGGGTTTTCCTGGTGTCGTGCGCTGTGGAGTCACAGAAACCGCTGCAAACCTCCATTGTGATTGGATTGGTTTTGATTTAGCCACAACACTCTCGGAACAGTTAAACAGACCTGTCAAAGTCATTAATGATGCTGATATGCAGGGATTAGGGGCTATTTCTGGTAAAGGTGTGGAATTGGTAATTACCTTGGGTACAGGTTTTGGTTCAGCATTATTTGTAGACGGGAAGTTAGTTCCAAATATGGAAATGGGACATCACCAATTTCGCAAAGGAGAAACCTATGAAAAACAATTAGGCCGGGCTGCATTAGATAAGATTGGTGAGAAAAAATGGAATAGACGTTTACAAAAAGCGATCGCATCTTTGCAACATTTATTTAATTATGATTATCTTTACATCGGTGGAGGTGAAGCAGTAAGAATAAATATGAATCTGCCATTAAATGTGAAATTAATTCCCAATATTACCGGTTTGTTGGGTGGTATTGCCTTGTGGAAAGATTAGGCAAAATTAAACTAAATATAAAAAACTAGATGTAGATTTAAGTGGGTTAGCGCAGCGTAACCCACTTAAATCATCGTTTCCTGTACCACCTTTAACCCAATCATTATCAGTAGTACCATCAAAGCTGACTGTACCTGTAAAGCTAGTTAAATCAAAGCGTTCAAATCCGAATACTGTTGTCCCAGGAATATCTAATTGATTGGTGGTGTTACTGGTATCTATAGAAATAAGATCATTAACTGTTCCTCCGGTGATAATTAACGTATCTGTGCCATTACCACCTTTGATGGTGTCGTTTTGTTGTAAATTGCCCCATGTGCTGGTGATGGTGTCGTCTCCATAGTCAGCATCTATGATATCTTGTTGGGCTGTGGTGGTAAAGCTTTCGTTATCGTTAAGGTCAGTTACTCCTATGGTTAATTGTTTCTCAAAGGATAACCCACCTTGGTCTGTTGTCCTGAGTCGAACGCCATAACTGTTTTTGGCTTCAAAGTCAAATACAGAGTTGGTTTTGAGTTGATTATTGGTAATAGTGAAGAAACTATTATCCGTTGCACCGTTCCCGGTGACTAAACTATAGGTAAAGGTGTTTCCTGTATCTGGGTCTGTGCTGGTGAGATTACCAACCACTGTACCAATAATTTGGTTTTCCGCAACTGTGCTAGTGGAGAGTGTGAGGTTGGTGGGTGTTTTGTTAGTAAACTCACCCACGTCTATGATTTGTAGTCCCAAATGTTGATCAGCAACATAAGCGTAATCACCCATTACTTGCACACCCCAAGCAGAGCCAGAAGTATCATAACTGCCCTTGAGGGTGGGGGTAGTGGGGTTGCGAATGTCTATTATTTGTAGTCCTTTATCATAATCAGCAACATAAGCGTAGTTACCCATCACTTGCACACCCAAAGCAAGCTCAGAAGTATCATAATTGCCCACTAATATGGGTGCAAATACTTCCTGGTAGCTGTGGAGGGTGTCTGCAACAATATCTGACAAATGTAGAGATGTTCCATGGAATGTCTCTGTAGCGGGAATATTCACCTCTAACTGCCAATTTCCCCCTAATGCTGCATTGCCGGTTTTCGTCGTGGAGGCGCTAATGATTGCGGTTGTGATTTGATGTAATTTGTGAATAAATTCTTCCCCAGTGTCCCCGGCTGAGACGTTACAGCCATATAGTAAAATATTCTGACGTTGCCAGTGTTGTAACTGTTGGGTGTAATTGTGAATATTGGTTAAGTTTAATTGACTATTTCCTAAATACAAGCATCCCGGCGCACCGTGGGAAAGGATATGAATGGTGGTGATGTGGGGATGTTGTTGTAAAACTTAGCTAATTTGCTCAATTCCGTTTTGATTTGGGGAAAGAATCACCGTTTCTACACCCTCTACAACTCCTGTTTGTAGGGTCTGATAGTCGGAAACAGAAGAATCAATAAAAACAATAGTTGTCGCGGTTTGACTGAGGGAAGAGTTGCTAAACATATTTTTTTCCTTTGTACTTGGTAACTAAGCTTTCATACCCGCCCGGAACTGAAGTTCCGGTCTAATAGCTAAAGTGCGTTGAAATGCACTGTGATGACATCGAAATCAGAAATTATCCTATTTCTCGAATAAATACCGCCAAAATAGTCGGTTTTAACCGACTTGAGCTTTTAGACAGGGAATTTATTCCCTGGCTTGAAGGTATTTGACACTGTTGAGCAGTGCTAAACCTCTACAAATTCTAATCCAAACAGGGTTAATATGTGTATAATAATAAAAGATTTTTTTTCTAAACAAAACCGTAATTTTTACCTAATAAATGTTTTTTACGACATATACTTAGAGTCATATAAGTGACACAAACTAAAATGAAAGTTAAATAATTCATAAGTATAAACTGTTACGCAGCTAAATCTAATATTTTCTAGCTTAGAGTCCTTGCAGTAAGCCTTTTGGGTAAAAAAGTGAATGTGTAACAGCTTAGGCAAAGTTATTAATGATGGTACAAAAGGTTTTCAGGAAGGTACTGATGCCATCATTACAAACCCTAATTAAAATTCAATATTAATAGTATCAGAAAACCAATCATCATCAATCAACTGTTCTAAAGTATAAGGACATTGATCAGGAAAAATGTTTTTCTTTAATCCTGTTTTTGCTATCACATACTTAATAGCTTTTTGATAATTATTTTCTTTTTCTTCATTTAGGTGTTTTCTTAAATTCGTAGTCATATCTGTTTCTAACTCACTACGAAAATTAACAATTTCCGCCGCCCAATGACGACGATTTATGCTTTCTGTTTCCCAATATTCAATTAATAATAAATGAATGATAATTTGTCTTAAATAACTTTCCCCACTGCGTTTAGTATCTCTAACCAAATTTTCTAAAACCTCACTTAAACTATCTAAATCTACATCATTTAATTGATTATTTTTTATTTGTGCCAAAGTCATTTCATACCAGGCTAAATAGTCTGATTTATATATTTTTTTTAAGTTTATTAAGCTATTTGTGCTTAAAGTTTGCATAGTTTTACCTCAAAAAATAATATAATTTCATTATACCCCATAAAAATCCTCATCCAGAATTTCCTCTATCCCAAAAGGACAAATTATAGGATACTCGCTCTCTTCCGGTACACGCACCCCACGCACCCCAAATTGTTCCATAACAGAACTACAGCGGTTTCCGCTTTTATGAGGTACATCTTAGCCCCCTCATCGCTTGCGGGGAGGGGGTTGGGGGTGGGGTTCTTAGTGATATTTACTTCAGCCCATCTATTTACCAAGAAGTTAAAAAGTTCCATCCTTCTTTTTCTTCTGTTTCCGATGTTTCTCCCGTTTCCGGCGTGTTGACATTTTCTCCTTGAATTAAATTATCATATTCTCCTGAATCAACCCATTTTAATAATTCACCAGTTCGCATAACTGACCAAGAAAGATGAGATTCTGAATAACTTAATATTTTTGTAAATTGATCTAAATTATCCAAACTATTAGAGGTAAACTCGCGGGATTGAATTAGGAAATCTTCAATAACATCATTAGTTAAATACTCTTCTGGTAAACCAGAGAGTTTTATAAGTGCAGTAGTTGCTATATTAATATCCTGACAAGTTAATAAACCCACACGATCAGCAGTGAATTTTGCCATCATTACCCAATTATATAACGCCAATTCAACACCACCAGCTACCAAACCACCTAATCCTAGTGTTGTACTACTTAACCACATTTTCACGGCTGGCATCACAATTGACATTTGATGATAAATTATATGTTGACTTTTAATTTTAGCAATTTCGTAGCCAAAAAGAAACAGCAATTCATCATAATTTAACCATTCCATTGCCTCAATATTGACACCAATAACGGGTTTTTCAACACCAATAATATAGGATTGAATATGTCCTGCACCTCGAAACAAATACAATTCAGGAATAGTTGGAATATCAAGGATTTGGCAAGCTTCCAACAATGGTTGATACAATTGGGGAAAATTTCGAGGTGTTACCCTAATTTCACTCGCAATACTTTGTAGTCTGAGCAAACGATCAATACCATATTCGTTGACTTTTTTGAGTAAAGGAGAAACACCAGGCATACTTTGTAAAGAAGCCAAGGTTTTCCGATCAAAGGGGTGTTCGTAAACTGTTGAACTGATTCCAGTTAATATTTTTCTTGTCATGACTACTGAATTAATTTGGTAAAATAATAAAGTTAAATCGTTTGATTCTATAAAAGATCCAGAAAATAAATTCCCAGGCTTTTGCAGTATAAGTTAGAGAGAACTATTTTTGTTAACCATTTATAATCCAGTTTTTGGTTTAAATTGTTCCGTCACATATTCTATCACTACAGGTTGCAAAATGTATTTACCTGCTTTTTTCTCAATTAAAGAGCGTGAATATAGTTTTTCTATTGCTTGTAAAAAATGGGATCTAGAAACATGAGGTAATATATTTGCCAAATTAGTAATTGTTGTTAATTGCTGATTAATTGCCAAACTGTACATAATTTGCTGTTCTAGATCCGAGAGACAATTCAACTGCTGTTCTAGCAATCTGATAATATGATTACTGACTAATAATGTATTTTGTTCTAGGAATTTTTCAATATTACGATTAAATAATTCAATGATAGTATTAACAACAATTTTAACTTTTAGAGGATTATTACCATACAAATGACATAATTCAAACTTTTGTTCATCTGTCCCTAACAACTGTTTTGATTGTATCAGGGAAAAGGCTATTTTTGATGAACCACGCAACCTTAAACAATGCACTGACAATGACCACTTCTCCAGTAAGGTGATTTGAACAGGTTTAACTCTAGTAGTGAAAATCAAACAGCTTTGATGGTTGGTTTCTGCAATTATGCGGAGTAAATTATTATATTCGGTATTACCCATATCTAAAACCGTTTCTAGGTTATCCAAAATAATCAGACAACGATAGGTACGCAGATAATGGATAACTCGATTGATGTCGGCTTTGCTTTCTTTGTGATGGGAGAAAAAAGATAGCAAGTCAATGATCATATTATCAAAACATGAAACTGTAGGCACTGAACGCCAAAAAACGTAATCAAATTGATCATGAATCTGTTTTGTGAGTTGAGTCGCTAAGGTTGTTTTCCCAACTCCACCCATACCCACCACTGCTACCAAGCGACAGCTATCCTGTAAAATCCATGATTCTAGCTGTATCAGTTCTTCGTTGCGTCCGTAAA
>JANMEE010000266.1:0-33361 GCA_031376645.1 Dolichospermum sp. OTE_75_concoct_329_sub
CTGCAAGCAGTTCGCCCCTTACGCCTAAATTATAAAGCACATGACCCACACTATCCGGTAACATCCACCACCGTCGCAGTTGTTCTACCCAACCGCCTTTCTCTGGGTCGCCGTATCCATATACTAAGCTATCTCCCAAGGCAACAATTTTTAAAGGTTGACAAAGTTTTGGCGATACAGATAATTGCATTGAGATAGAAGTTTGGAAACTGGGCATTTTCAACAGCAATATAATGGATATTTAGAAAAGATATTATATATTTTTACACTATTATCTGGTGTATTTATGATCTTTTTACAGAATAATGGGCAACACACTATAGCTACCAAAGATTTTCAATATTTCTGTATAATTTTGTAATTCCCCTAAAGCAGATTTCATGATTGGTGCATTTACATCTGCTTCAATATCTAAATAAAATAAATATTCTCCTAAAGAACGTTTTGTAGGACGCGATTCAATCCGGCTCAGATTAATACCCAAATGAGCAAATACCGATAACGCTTTCATTAATACACCTGGTCTATTAGCTGGTACACTAAAAGCTAGGGATGTATGAGTACAATCAATAGTATTATTTTCCTCCGTGCTAACGACCCAAAACCGAGTGCAGTTTTCTGGATAATCATTAATCCCCCTAGCGAGAATAGGTAAATTATACAGTTGCGCTGCTCGACTAGAGGAAATAGTTGCTGTAGTTAGTTCCTCTGGTAATCTCTGTAGTGCTTCAGTAGTTGAATTAATAGGAATCAAATTGACATTCGGCAAAAACTGTGATAACCATCCTTGACATTGTGCTAAAGCTTGAGGATGAGAATATACGTTTTTAATAAGATTGAAACTAGTTGCACAAGAAACTAATGTGTGTTGAATTGGTAGAATTAAAGCCAAGTTAATTTTTAAACTCTCTAATTGCCATAAGCTATCTAGTGTCATATTAACACTGCCTTCAATAGAATTCTCCACAGGGACAACAGCTATTTCTGCTTGTTTATCTGCCACAGCTTGTAGTGATTGAGCAATAGTAGGATAGGGACATAGGGCAAAACTTTTTTGGAGTGTCATACCCTGATTGGTTTTTAACCAGTGGAGATAAAAAAAAGCGGCTTGTTCGGCATAAGTTCCCGGTGGACCCAAATGAGCTATTTTTAGATTCATGCTGTTAAGTTTGGCGAATTTAATTAATAATGAATTAAGAATTTGATTTTTTAGCAGTTGAAATTGTTAAAAAATATTACAATAAGAAAAACTAATGGTTTAATTTGCTCATGGTTACTAAGTTTATTGCCTCTCAATCGGTGGAAATTTCCGTTCCTCAGCAATCTATTCCTATTCAACATTACTTACGTCAGCCGCAACGTTTGGTAAATGCCCTAGTTGATAATACAAGAATTCAACAACTTTCTGATGAAGTATTTCGGTTGAAAATGCGTCCTCTGTCTTTTATGTCACTGAGTATCCAACCAACTGTAGATATGAGAGTTTGGGCAGATGCTAATGGTACAATTTATTTGCGATCGCTCGGTTGTGAAATCCTGGGTTTTGAATATATTAACCAAAGGTTTGCTCTCAATTTAAAAGGCTATTTGTCACCAATGGAACTTAATGGTGAAACTCACCTGCAAGGAAAAGCTGATTTAGAAGTTTTGGTAGACATACCGCAACCATTTTCCTTTACACCCAAATCAATTTTAGAAACCACAGGTAATGGATTACTCAAAAGTGTGTTGTTAACGATTAAGCAAAGATTGTTACACCACCTTCTAGAAGATTATCGGCATTGGGGTATCCAAGAAGCTAGTAACACTAAGATTGATCATAACATTCCTGATAGCGCAAACCATATCACCAAGCTTGAATTTTGAACCATCTTTATCTGCGTTTATCTGTGTTTATCTGCGTTTAATAATTCTTGATATTTTATTCTATCAGGCATTTATCATAGGTAATGTCATAACAAGCCGGTCTGATTCTGGCATCATAGCTTAGTTAAGAATAGTGTTGACTCAAACAAGGGGATACCCAAAATCTACAATCCCAAATCCAAAGTTGTTTGACAAGGACGAAAAGAGAGACGATGTAAAGGTGAAGGTCCATATTTTTGGAGAGCGAGTAAATGACGTTGGCTACCATAACCTTTATTGTTTTCCAAATCATACAAAGGATATTTTAATGCTAACCGCTGCACCAAATCATCACGCCAAACCTTAGCCATGATACTAGCTGCGGCAATATTCAGGGATTTCTCGTCACCCTTGACAATAGTTTCTTGTGGTATTGGTAAATTCTTCACCAACTGATTACCATCAATCAAACATAGTTCCGGCTTTACCCGCAACTTCAGTATAGCCCGCTTCATTGCTAATAAAGTTGCCTGTAAAATGTTTATCTCATCTATTTCCGCCGTTGTCGCATAACCAATTTTCCAGTCTAAAGCCAAAGTCGTTATTTTTCGAGCCAGTTTAGTTCTGCGGGAACTAGACAGTTTTTTACTATCCTTAATGTCATCTATCATCAGTATTGATAAAGCCTCTACTGGTAATATAACTGCCGCTGCAACTACAGGACCAAATAAAGCACCTCTTCCTACTTCATCTACACCCCCAACAGCACCCTGTATATTTGAGTAAGTAGAAAACTCTAACCAACTCGAATTATCCCAGGGTGTTTTCTTCATTGTCAGAACTATGATTTTTGTGATTTGTTTGATGTGGTTGATCTAGATCATTTGTGTGATTTTGATGATTTAGATAATTTGGATGATTTCTTAATCATAAAAATCATCTAAATCATCCAAATCATAGTCCAAAACCATCTGTATCTAAGGCTGATGAACGACGACGACGACGACGATTAGGAATAGAGCTATTATTAGTTTCAGTTTCTATTTCAACTTCTGTTTCCGGTTCTTTTTCCTCTGGAACTATTGTCAATTCTGGGACTATTGCTAATGGTGGGAAATCAGGTTCTACTTCTGGCTCAAATATTGGTGTCGGTAATTTAACGGAGACAATTTCAGGAATTGTCTTTTCGGTAACAACTGGTTCCGGAATAAATTCAGTTTCCTCAATAGGTGATTGTCCTGGTTGAACAACATTAATAATCACCGATCTTGTACTTTTTCCCTCCCGATCTAACTTGAGTAAAGGAGAAATTCCCATTTCAGCATAAGTATCTTGTTCTTTTGTCGACATTTCGACATTAATAATCTCCGGTGGTTCTACCTTAATTGGTTCTAGTTTAACCTTTGCCCGTTCTGGCCTTTCTGTCCAACCTGATTTATTAATAGTCGGTAGGGAGATTTCTGGTATTGGTACTTCCGCTTCTTCTAAGTCTAAATCTGCATCATTAACAAAACCGAGAGAATTGTTAGTTAAGCGGTTTTCATCCTTACCATTACCACCATTTACACCAATGCGGCTACGACGGGTACGGGTACGGCGCTTGCTATCATTTAAGTCTTGATAACTAGGATGATTAATTAGATTTGCGGAGCTAAATTCCGATTCGCTGTCAAATCCATCTCCAAAGCCATCATAAGTATCTCGTGGTATGCCTGGTGTAACACTACCAATATCAGGAATACGGGTAACTGGCCGTGATTCCTTTGGCTGCATCGGTGCAAACCGCTCTGGGATGTCCGCAGCCGGTATGGGTAAGCGGTTTTCCGTTTCTCCCGGTAATCTGACGGTATGTCCTAAACCGCCGCAAGTAGGACAAGTTTCACCAAACAATTCATAAATATTTTGGCCTTGACGCTTACGGGTAAGTTCAACTAAACCTAATTCAGTTAGTTGGGCAATTTGCGGACGGGCTTTATCAGCTTTAAGAGCTTTGTTAAAGTGTTCTAAAACTTGCATTTGATCGCGTCTTGATTCCATATCAATGAAATCAACCACAATCACGCCAGCAATGTTCCGCAACCGTAACTGACGCGCAATTTCTGCCGCTGCTTCGCAGTTTGTCCACAACACTGTTTCTCTAGCAGTTGCAGAACGGGTGAAAGAACCGGAGTTAACATCTATGACGGTTAATGCTTCTGTGGGTTGAATGATGACATAACCACCTGATGGTAAATCTACTCTGGGTCTAAGGGCTTCGCGGACAGCCGCATTGATGCGGAAGTATTCTAAAATGGGTGAGCGATCGCGGTGATGATCAATTAACAATCCTTGGGGCGTTTGTCCACCACTCCAGTTTTGTAAATACTGCTTCACCCGTTTCAAGCCAGTGCTGGAATCAACAACAATGCGATTCACATCACCACCATACATATCTCTGAGGACGCGCTGAATAAAGTCATCGTCACGATTAAGCAGAGCTGGAGCGCGGGAAGATACAGCTTCTTGCTGAACAAGTTCCCATTGCTTTTGCAGCACTTCTAAATCTTCAATAATTGCTTCTTCTGGCTTACCTTCTGCCTCTGTGCGGACTAGCAAACCCATTCCGGCTGGTTTCACCAAAATTGCTAAAGCTCGCAGACGGTTACGCTCATTTTCACTTTTAATCCGTCTAGATAAATTTACACCTCGTCCATAAGGCATTAACACTACATAACGCCCGGGTAAGGTGATGTTACCTGTCAGCCGGGGACCTTTTGATCCAGTTGGCTCTTTCATCACCTGCACTAAGGTTTTTTGCTGTGGTATCAACAGTTCTGTAATCGCTGCTGCACTACGTTTCAGCCTCAGTGGACCCAAGTCAGTGACGTGAATAAAACCGTTGCGTTCTGGATCGCCGATATTTACAAAAGCTGCATCTATCCCAGGTAAGACATTTTCTACTACACCTAAATAGATATCACCAATTTGGTGATGACCCGTAGCTACAACGAGCTCTTGTATTTGATCTTCCGAAAATACAGCAGCAATTTGATGCTGCTCCGCGATGATAATTTGTTTTGGCATTCAATTTCCTCAAAAATTGGCAGTACCGCTGGGAATTACAAGGAAGTTCTCTGTTATCCCGCTTGTCCTTACGGTCGCTGCTACAAGACGCTAATAGTAATAAAAATTGGCAATTTGAGTAGCTCTGCAAAGTTATGAAGAGCTAATGATACTGTGATTGCGTTTACACGCCGAATTATTCCTGAATAGCTGCATATAGTTTAAGCACTTCCATCAACCGACCTTGGCTGATTTCCCATACTATACGCTGCTATTTAAACTTTGGATATCCGTAGATATTTGTTTCAAAGTTAACGTTTCATCAAGTAAAGTTGACTATAATCAAATAGTACACACTCTGTGAAAAACCCCCGCCTCTAGACACGGTTTTTCTTTGGGTTTACCATCTGCTGACCGGGAATTTTAGATTTTAGATTTTAGATTTTAGATTTTAGATTTTAGATTAAAAAAATTTGGTCCAAGCCCCGTCATTCTCACAACGGAAAAATTGTCAATCCCAAATCTAAAATTTCCGAGCTTCTACACTTTAGGGTGGAGTCAATCTAAAATCCAAAATCGTAGTTTACCATCTGCTGACCGGGAATTTTAGATTTTAGATTTTAGATTTTAGATTAAAAAAATTTGGTCCAAGCCCCGTCATTCTTCGACGGAAAAATTGTCAATCCCAAATCTAAAATTTTCGAGCTTCTACACTTTAGGGTGGAGTCAATCCAAAATCCAAAATACTCGCTGCGCTGCGTACGCTTCGCTAACGTAAATCTAAAATCGAGTGACGCAGCAAAACCTGCCTTTATCACTGGATTCAATATCCGTGTTTTTACTAGAAAGTCTAGCTAGGTGCAGATAACTCACTCTTTTCATCTTTACAAGAATTTGGCCGAGCTTATAATCTCTGTCAATACTTAAGTGGTATTTTTTTACAGTTAAACACACTTGCAATTGTAGCAATCGCATAAAAACCCGCTATAAAAGCAAGTCTTATTTCAGGGATAGAATGTAATCCATCAATGGAGAAGTTGACGAAAGCTATTGTTAGTGATTAATTCTACAAGATAGCTATAGAGAGAGGTTTGTAATCAGCAGCAGAGTTTGTCTGGGATACAATTTTAGCAATTACGCTCTTATATCTTTGCCTTCGCTCCTGTAAATATCACAGGTAGTGAATCAAGTCATGAAATGCAGCACCAGAAAATTTCTCTCGACTACTATTCTAACGCAACCGTGCGAAAAATCAATTCCCACAATCTACTAATTTTTGGCAACTACTAGCGACTTATCCGATAACTAGACGTTTGCGGTGGATATGCAAGAGGTGGAATTCTACATTAGCCACAATTTCTAGCATAGACAATATTTGCTCAGGACGCAAGATCACACCGTCAGGACGACAACTACCCAAATAACGCAAAACTGCTGTTGAGTCTACTTCTCGGTGAGATACTGATACTAATTCTATCTCCCACAAGCGATCGCGCAGATTTATTAATTGTTGCTTACCAGATTTGGTTGTATGTGCCGATAAAATCTCCTCTTGATTTTTAATAGTTTCAATCCAATCTTGCCATTGTGCAAGTTGTATCTCACTTTGGGCTGTAGACACTGTGAGTAAATACTCGGCTGCTTCCAGTGATTGGGTAGCAGAAGGAGATTTGATATCTATTTCTACCACATCATATACAGGAATGTCAGTAGGTAGTTGCTTAACCAATTGGGCATGAAAAGTTGCTACATCAATTAGTTGGGTCAATTCAAAATCAACAATTTCTCCCTCACTGGTAGCACCTAAAGTTAAAGCACTGGCTAGACAAATCCTCGGTCCAGGATGAAAACCACCGGTGAATGTGATGGGTAAACTGGCACGGCGCATAGCTCGATCAAATAGGCGCATCAAATCTAAGTGACTTACCAAAGCCATATCCCCTTGTTTGCCAAAGCATACTCGCAATCGTTGGGCTTTGGTGGTATTGGGAACAAAATCACCGGCAAAGCTGGGAATGGGTGGTGCAGCCATAACAATATTATGACCGAAATCAGTACCACAGACTCCACAATGAGAACAACCGTCAAAAGAGCAATCAGGGACAATTGCCGCTTCTAGAGCGCGTTGCAAGTCTTCTTGCAACCACTTTTTATCAATGCCAGTATCAATATGATCCCAAGGTAAGGGAATATCTAGAGGTGATAGGGTTTCTTGTTCCTTGTTGTCGGTAGCAAATAGATTCCACTCGCCATTTTCGACTTGACGATATTTCCAGTTTAGACCGGCTTGGGCAATCGCATCTCCCCAAGCTGTAAATGCTGCATCTACATTATCATACCAAGAATCCATGCCTGCACCTAGTTCCCACGCTCGACGTAACACTTTCCCCAAAGTGCGATCGCCTCTGCCAATAAAGTCTTCCATCGCGGAGATGCGGAAATCCGTGAAATTTACTTTCACATTTTTTATCCCCCGAAATTCTTGTCGCAATAGGTTTTGCTTTCTCGCAAACTCTGTGGTGGAAACTGAATGCCATTGAAAGGGAGTATGGGGTTTGGGAGTAAAGTTAGAAATGGTCAAAGTAAAATTCAGTGGTCTTCTCCCCTTTTCCCAACATTCTTGCTTTAACCAGCTTACCGTTTCTACAATCCCTAAGACATCGGTATCTGTTTCACCAGGTAAACCAATCATGAAATACAGCTTGATTTTATCCCAACCTTGTGACCAAGCTGTTTTTATTCCCCTTAACAATTCTTCATTAGTTAAACCCTTATTGACAATATCCCGCATCCTTTGAGTACCTGCTTCCGGTGCAAAGGTTAAGCTACCTTGGCGTGTTCCTCCCAGGATATTGGCAATATTTTTATCAAACCGATCTACTCTTTGACTAGGTAGGGTTAAGGAAATATTATCATTCTTTAAGCGATTTTTAATTTCCATCCCCACCGCTGGTAGGGCTAAATAATCGGAACAACTCAAAGACAAGAGAGAAAACTCATTGTAACCAGTTTCCCGCATTCCCTTTTCTATAGCTTCTACCACTTTTTCCGGTTCGACATCCCTCGCTGGTCTAGTCAACATTCCTGGTTGACAGAAGCGACAGCCACGAGTGCAACCGCGACGAATTTCAATGGTTAGACGGTCGTGAACTGTTTCTATATAGGGGACTAAGCCAATAGAATAAGCAGGAATGGGTGTGGCTACCCTTCTCAGAACTCGTTTAGGAACATCTGGACGTAGAGGATATACAGCCCCACCTCCACCCATTGCATAAAACTGCGGCACATATACACCGGGAATTTGCGCCAAGTCAAGTAATAGTTCTTGACGATTTAAGCCTGATTTTTTCCCTTCTTCTAAAACCAAGCCAATTTCGGGAAGTAGTTCTTCACCATCTCCCAAAACTATGAAATCGAAAAAATCTGTATAGGGTTCGGGGTTAGATGTTGCTGTTTGTCCACCGGCAAATATTAGCGGGTAATTTCCCTGTAACCGTTCTTCTCTGGTCAGAGGGATTCTCGCTAAATCCAACATTTCTAAAATGTTGGTTGCACCTAATTCGTAACTGAGACTAAAGCCTAAAATATCGAAGTCCGTCAACCACCGTTTAGATTCCACTGCAAACAGGGGTGTCTGCGTGGTGCGAAGTTTAGCGGCTAAATCTGCTCCTGGTAAGTATGCGCGATCGCATAACTGGCGAGGTTGGGCATTCAAAATATTGTATAAGATGATATGCCCTAAATTTGATGCTCCAACCTCATACACTTCTGGATATGTCAGCACCCAGCGGATTGTTGCCGTATCCCAAGGCTTATGGGCTGCTAAACGCTCGTTACCTAGATAACGGGCAGGTTTTAAAATATCCGATGTGATTAATTGTTCAACTAAAACAGCCACTATGCTATCTTCTAGCTACCCTAAATTACAGCTAACTCTTCAAGATTAGCATTAATTAGAGATTTTGACCGCAGTTAAGAGACTTCCAAATAAAAAAATATCCTAAATTCTCTTGTGGTGCAGGCATCTTGCCTGCTAATAATATAAGGAGGGAACCAGATGCCCATCCCACAAGATTGGATAATTTTTTTTGTGGCGTTCTCTAAATAATTTTAGCTTTAAAAATAATGGCGGTATGGATTAGGTTTCGCACAGAATCGCAA
Organism: Dolichospermum sp. OTE_75_concoct_329_sub; assembly: GCA_031376645.1. Lineage (GTDB taxonomy): Bacteria > Cyanobacteriota > Cyanobacteriia > Cyanobacteriales > Nostocaceae > Dolichospermum. The sequence goes on from JANMEE010000266.1 coordinate 9,049, forward strand.
AAACGCATAGTTATAGGAATAATAGTAATTTGGAGATAAATTAGATTTGTTAGCATGGTAACATTCTCATAAAAGCTGTTGTAAGTTTAAATCTGCGCTTTTTTTTGAAGATAAACTTTTTCTTCTCACTTGGCTACAACTTTGAAGTATCTTTACTCAATCTTTATGGCTTAACTAGGTTTATTTAAAGATTGTCATAAGTCCATGATAAAATGTACTTATATATACATTTTTTTTTAGCAAGTTAAAAAACAATCTACTTATGCCTCCTGAATGCAGATTAATTATCTGTAGCTATAGCAGTTACTTTTGCTGAAGCTAGGACTGGAGGTAGTTTCAGTTAAATTCCTCTGTAGTTGTCAACTCTGATTTTTATTCGTGTCGTTGACAAAAACAGAATGATTGAATAACTGATCTTGCTTGTTTAGTGGTGATCTAAATCACAAAGGTAGAGAGGCATAAATCACCTTTTATACCCAACATTGTCTTAGATAATGACTAGTAACTGCAATTTGGTTTATTTCTTATGAAAACTCGATATGTCATTCGTCAGTTGGTAGAAAAAGCCCTACATATTCGCAAATTAACGCCAGAAATAGAAAATGAGATTAACTCAGAATTAACAAAACTAGGTCATATCTCAGATGTTGACTATGAAGCGTTAGAATTATTAATGGCAGAAATGGACGCTGGCAGGGTGCAGTTAGTTCCTACCTGGGGATAATTCTTGTACCACAAGACATCAAAGCTGCTTACTAACATTCTCTTGTTGCTATTGTTACCTATGTAACTAAGTTCACTTATGTCTGTTGTGCTTGCCAAAGTTGATGAATAAATAAATTAAATTGTTGTTTAGCTAGTAAATCAGGTTCAAATTTGAGTTCTTTGGGAAAAAGTTGCCCTAAAAAAGCAATAACTTCCGTATCTAGAGCCGGTCTAAACAAATCTAGTGGCCATAACAAATCAGATACATTTCGTAAATCAATCACAAGTGGTAATTCTTGGGTAGACTTCACAAGTAGCAAAGGACGCACCCAGCACAATTGACGGGAAACCACTATTTCAATAACTTCCGCATAAAGATGCTGATGGCTATAATCCAAGGATACAATTTGTCCTGGTTGAAATTTTGGGCTGATATCCATAACTATCTAGAGTAGTGACTGTGTTGCAATTTCCTTAATTTTAATAATTCCAGTCCCTAGTGAGGAGATAGAACCCAAAGAAAAATTTTTCTCCCCCAGAATCAATTAAAAATCTCTTTTGTTTGTGTTATGATGTTTAAGGAAAAAACTTCTAGGCAATGCCAAAAGTATTTCAAACTAAAAATACGGTAATGCGGAAGTAAATAACTGTTAAGCAAATGCTCAACAGGAACTGTATTCTAGTAAATCAACAATAAAAGAGCAAAGAATCGTGTCAGTCGAAACTATTGAGAAGCGTTCTACATCCCGCAAGCTTGCGCCTCGGTATCGCGTCTTGCTCCATAATGATGATTATAACCCGATGGAGTACGTAGTGCAAGTGCTAATGACTACTGTTAATAGCATCACCCAGCCGCAAGCTGTTAGTATCATGATGGAAGCTCACCATAATGGGTTAGCTTTAGTTATTACTTGCGCTCAGGAACACGCGGAGTTCTATTCGGAAACCCTCAACAATCATGGTTTAAGTAGTACGATTGAACCTGATGAATAGATATTGGTCATGAGTCATTGGTCGTTAGCAGTGTATTGTTGACTGATGATAATTGACTGATTTATGAAAATTAATTTAACTCAACTGACCCAATTTCCTGTCCCGGTGCGGCTGGTTTGTTTTATATTGGCCTTGTTATTTTTATGGCTACCCCTAGCTGCACCAATTTATTGGCTGGTCGAAGATACTAATTTAGAAAGTATTTTGACTCTGGTTATATTATATGTAGAGTTCACTTTCCTGCTTAATATTTGGGGTAAAAAAGTTTATCTGCAATCAGGAATATTCAGCCATTATGGGTTGGAATTTACACGTCTTAATGGTGTAGATTTGTTGCGGGGGTTAGCGATTGGACTAACTACTGTTTTAGTTTTATTTAGTTTAGAAGGTATGTTAGGTTGGTTGATATGGCAACAACCTCAAGTATTTCTAATCAAAATAATTTTAGAAGGTTTGTTAGTAAGTTTGGGTGTGGGTTTTGCAGAAGAATTATTATTTCGAGGTTGGTTGTTAGATGAGTTACAACGAGATTATAAATTAAATATCGCTCTGGGGATAGATGCAATTTTATTTGCTGTATCCCATTTTATTAAACCGTTGGAGGCAATTATTCATACTTTACCCCAGTTTCCAGCTTTGGTGCTGTTGGGGTTAACGCAGGTATGGGGAAAACGTTGGAGAAGGGGGCGTTTGGGCTTACCGATTGGTTTACATGGTGGATTGGTTTGGGGTTATTACATCATTAATGTTGGGCAATTAACCCAATATTCGGGTCAAGTTCCTGATTGGGTTACTGGTGTGAATAATAATCCTTTGCAGGGAGTTATGGGGGTATTATTTATGGGTGGGTTGGCTTGGTGGATAGGGAGTAAACAGCAGGTGACAGGGAAGAGTATAGAATTTGAACATAAAACCTGATTAAGAAAAAACTATGCGGTTCAAAGTAAACGCAGTTTAATTCAAGATCACTAAAATCATCATTAAGACTTGACAAAACTCAAAGCCTATATTATCCTTATGTTATAAGTGGGAAAGTGTGCGCCCATATATATAGGCTTTTCAATCACCAATATAATTATTTTCCTCACTGAGAATTTTGTCAATGTCTGAATCAGGATATCCAGGATTTAAGGATTTTCAGGATGTTGTTGGATGATTTTTGGTGGGGAGTTGGTGATTTATTTTGTCTGAATCAGGATATCCAGGATTTGAGGATTTTCAGGATGTTATTGGATGATTTTTGGTAGGGAGTTGATGATTTTTCAGGATGTTGTTTAATGATTTGTTATTGGATGATTTTTGGTAGGGAGTTGATGATTTTTCAGGATGTTGTTTAATGATTGTTTGTTGAGATTTTTGAGATGATTTTGTCTGAATCAGGATTTTTGTGGAATTTGAGGATTAAGCACTAAAAATTCATCTATTTTGTAGATAACAATCAAAAACATCATCCTGTAAATCCTTAAATCCTGGATATCCTGATTCAGACATTCCAGGATTTTTGTGGAATTTGAGGATTAAGCACTAAAAATTCATCTATTTTGTAGATAACAATCAAAAACATCATCCTGTAAATCCTCAAATCCTGGATATCCTGATTCAGACAGTGATTAATATTGCTGTTTTAAATAATTTGATAAATGAAAACCTTATATATATGGGCGCACACTTTTTCACTTATAACATAAGTGTAATTGAAACTGAGAATTTTGTCAAGGGCTGAATCAGGATTTTCAGAATAAATTATTTGTGTGTGGTCTGCACAATTTCCCAGACACAACAGAAGCATGGTGAAAACTGAGAATTAAGGTAAATATTTTTGTACCACAGTCCAACCACTGAAGGATACCCAACCAAATCCTAATAATAAGCAGAAATTACAACTAAGATGTAATGGTCTAGCCCAAGGCTTTCCGGTACTAATTTGAGTGGCACCAAATGCGGATACTAAAACTAAGATGACGACTATTAACCCAGCAACTAAATGTGGTGAATGTCCTAATGAACCAAAGTGTCCCAATGTACCAACAATCCCAACGGCTAGAAGTAGTAAGACAAGACTAACCATAGTTATGCCAATTATATAATGGAGCAATCGCATTTGCGAAGGTTGCCAAGGTAGTACAACCCCCAAAGGTGTTTCTCCAGTGGTTCTGACCCGTAACATCCAAATACCAGTGATTGCTAAAAATACATAAGCCAGTAAAGATAACCCCATTGACCAAGCGGCTATTTTCCATAACCATAGAAAGGACGGTAGGTGCATAAAACAGTTCAGTTTAGGAAAGTTACTTATTTAGCTTAACAGGGGTTAAACTTATTTATTTTTGGCTGTCCATATTTTCTGTCAAATTTTAACCTTATACATACCACGATAAAAAGAAGATTAAAATTATGCCTGGTTCTAGAAATGATTGGTTTCCCACGAGCAGTGCTAAACCCCTACACATCTGGGGTTTTCATGATTTTACAAAAGTTCATATCTCAACCGTTTTGAGTATAATACTCAACAAGTAATTTTATCTCATCTTGCAAAACATAGCGGAGGCTTAACTCTAAATGAATTGACTGAGTTTATGGGAATAGATGAAACTAATTTACAAACAGCTTTAGACACTTTAAACGTCATGATGTGATTGTAGAAAATCAAGGACACTGGATAATAATAGTAGAACTATTTCAGCGTTGGGTTGTTAATATGTTTTGTTGATCATGTAAACAGATATAAATTTGATTAAAATATGAATTTGGTAGGAAATATTGCTACCATAGAGCAAAATAGAGGTATGATTTATGCCTAACGTCGAAAAACTTAGCATTGCCATAACACCAGAAATGGCTACTTTGGTTCGTGATGCAGTAAAATCCGGTGAATATGCCAGCAGTAGTGAAATTATCCGCGAAGCACTGCGGGACTGGAAATATAAGCGGTTTATTCAATCCCAAAATATTGAGGAAATACATCGTTTGTGGCAAGAAGGTATTGATAGCGGTACTGGAAAGTATGCAGATATAGACGCTATTAAGCTAGAAGCACGAAAGCGTTACGCTCAGATTTCTGAGAGGGATGTGTAATTAGATGGCATATTTGTTTCGTACTGCCAAAGCGGAAGAGGACTTGATTCAAATATGGTTGTATATTGCTACTGATAATCAAGTAGTAGCGGATAGAATTATTGACCAAATTGAGGAAAAGTGTCAAATGTTGTCTAAAAATCCTGGCGTTGGTCAAGCACGACCTGATATCGCCCCAGAAATGCGTTATTTGCCAGTGGGAAGCTACTTAATTCTTTACCGTGAAATTAAAGATGGGATAGAGGTTGTGCGTGTTGTACATGGTGCAAGACATTTACCTGATGTGTTTGGTTAGGAATAAGTATTTAGGGTTTGCAAATTTAATAACCTGCAATTCTGATTTAACGTGGAATGGTGCGTTACGCTGTCGCTAACACACCCTACTTTTGCACTTTATTTAATTCACATTCCTTACCTAATAATTAGGTAAGTAAATTTCGTAATTCTACATCTGACAAAGAGAGTATAGTTCATCATTATTACTTATTTCTTTAAGACCAGATAGCAACGTTTGAAACTCCTACCCAGTCACCACTATGGGTATTACCAATAGTGTAAAGCTGATAGGTGGAATAAGAACCGATTACATATTCGCGTAAATTGCTAAGATTTAATTCCAATAGTTGATCTAAGGGTTGTATAGAATGGAAAAATTGAGGATCTTCTGATTCTGCGACTGAACCAAAGGGTGCAAATGTGGAAGTAATGACAAAATTAATGCCATCAACCAATTGATAAATTGTTTGTGCTTGAGAATTACCAGATGTTAAGTAAAATTCTCTATTAGTTGTGTTTGGAGTAGTAGCAAACTCTAAACCAGTTACTATGGATTGTAAGGTATTAATTGATGTCTGATTGCTGGCTACAGGAGTAAAGTTTGTGGAGATATCTAATCTTTCAGTGTCCGTTCTGATATGGTCATCGGCGCAGATTTGTGGGGCAATTCCTAACCAATAGCCATCATGGGTTTCACCTACAACAATATAAAATTGCTCTAGGTAATCATTAAGTAAGTCGGGATTCAATTGAACAATTTGATAAACAAAGATGTTTTTACATTGCGATCGCAATGTAGTTTCTAATATTTGACATTTGTGAGAAATTTCTTCTGGAGTTAGGTTTGGTTCTAAAGTCAAATCACTGGTGATATTGCTACTGTTAGTGATTACAGCTTGCAAAAAATCATGCCATTCAATCTCCTGCATAAATCCACCTGCAATCAACAGTTTATCAATTGTCAATTCTCCTTGGTCATTTACTTTCCAAACAAATGTTTTAAAAGGATAATCTCCAGAGTCACACTCATAAATTCCTAAACCAGGTAACACTACTGCTAAACGATTTACTAATTCATCTGTTGGTAAATTTTCTTCATGCAAATCGAAATCAAATGATAGGGGTTCTAATTCTTCTTCCTCTATCACTTCAGAAGATAATGAATCTATTGGTGGCTGATAACTAGGGTTTTCTCGACGAATAGTAGTTTCATAAAACTCTAACGCCTCAGTTTCAGTAGCGAAATCATGGCTTTCAGAAGAGTGTGCATTGAAACCTACACCGTCAGTCGTTACACTGACTGTACAGTCAGAAAGTGTAATCGTCATGATATAATTGTACTTTCCATCGTCAAGATATATTGTATGACTAGGCATAAGTTTTCAATAAATCAATGTTTTGGTAACAGTATTTTCGCACAGATAAACGATTATGAGTAAACAATAGCCAATAAATAACTTCCTACTTTATAGGTACAAAGCAGTTAGATAGATAGCGATCGCTCCCATCAAGGGACTAATTATACATATCAACACCAGTCCAATCCCCAGCCATGCTACTCCACCCATTGAACCTGATTCACTAGGAGGGGAATTCCGATTACTCAGCCATTCTAGTATTCCGGTCAAATATACTGCAAAAATCCCGCCAATTACTAACCCTAGAAGCCCAAAAACTACTAATAATATCAACTTCCATGTAAAACCCAATTGCAGTAACCCTAAATAACTTATCTGCCGTAAAAACAAGATAGGTGCAAAACTGATCATGATATAAATTTTTGGGAATTATTAATATATTTGTTTAATGAAATAAATTCAGAAGTTTTGAACTGCCTAGAATAAATTGCAGAAATAAAAAACTGCTAGATTATAGATTATAACAGTTTAGTTTCAAAAAAATTTCAATCATAAATAATTTTATCTACTACTTGAGAAATGAACTTTTTAACAATATAATAGGTATAGGAATCCTAAATTATTTCTGATAGCTTGCGTGGCGTAGCCATACAATATCTAAGTGTTGTAGGGTGGGCAATGCCCACAATATCCGGGTTTTGGTGGGCAATGCCCACCCTACGTATATGTTCAAAAATCAAATAGGAGTCCTATATAACGATTTAATTTCTCAGTAGCAAATTAATCAATATTATCCATGAAAATCGAGGCTAATAAAAATGACACAGGAATTAATTGACCTCAAAAATAATATTTTACAAGGAAATTATGCACAGGCTTTAGCAATTGTAGATGAGTTAGAAGGAATGAGTAAACAAGCTAATCTTAGACAAATTCAATCATTTTTGAAAATCCTGCTAATTCATTTGATTAAAAACCAAATAGAACAAAGATTAACAAATTCTTGGGCTGCTTCTATTCGTAACTCAATTAGAGAAATTCAAAAAATTAATCTTAAAGAAAATAAAAAATCTTATTACGTCAATCAAGATGAATGGGAAAATTTAATAGAAGAGGAAGTAATTGAAGATGCGATCGCTGATGCTAGTCTAGAAGTCATGAACAGTAAATATACTCGTTCTCAACTAGGAACAATTTTAGATAGAAACCAGATTATCACCACAGCAATTAGATTTCTATCCTTAAGTTATACTTATTCACCAAAAGAATTACCAGCAATCATGGATGATTATCTTAGTCAGTTAGTTGGTGGTGAAAATTGGGGATAAAAAGGCTAGATCCCCGACTTCTTTGATAAGTCGGGGATATTAATTAACCGAAATTAACCGAAATGTTGGATGATTGCGTCAGCAAATTCAGAACACTTTAATGGTTTTACAGGTGGTTCCATTAACCGTGCTAAGTCATAAGTCACTTGACCACTGGCGATCGCATCACCTAATCCTTTTTTAACTAAATCTGCGGCTTCTTGCCAACCCATAAATTCCAGCATCATGACACCAGAAAGAATCACAGAACCGGGGTTAATTTTGTCTAACCCCGCGTGTTTTGGTGCTGTACCATGAGTAGCTTCAAAAATCGCACAGGAGTCGCCAATATTTGCCCCTGGACCCATGCCTAAACCGCCGACGATAGCAGCAGCAGCATCGGATAAATAGTCACCGTTGAGGTTCATTGTTGCCAGAATCGAATACTCATCTGGGCGGGTTTGGATTTGTTGAAAGATACTATCAGCAATGCGATCATTGACCATGATTTTCTCTTGCCATTTACCGTTTCCGTGGCTTTCCCAAATTGTATTCAGAACTGTTTCTACTTCCTTGACAATTTGTGCTTTTCTCTCTGGTGTCAGGGAATCAAAACCAGGATCAATTTCATGGGCATTTTGTTCTAGAGTGATCTTGGGGTTTTTCTCTTTATTACTCAAAATCCAAGATTCTCTTTCTGTCACAGTTTCTTGACGAAATTCCGTTGTGGCTAGTTCATAACCCCAATCCCGGAAAGCGCCTTCTGTGTATTTCATGATATTGCCTTTATGCACCAAGGTGACTTGTTGCTTATCTTTGGGCAATAACAAGGCGTGTTTGATAGCGCGACGCACAAGCCGCTGCGAACCGGTTTTGCTGATGGGTTTGATACCAATTCCCGCGTCGAGAGGAATTTGCTTTTTACCGTGTTCTGGGGTAGCGGGTATCAATTCCTCGTTTATGAATTTTATCAGGCGAGCGCCTATTTCACTACCTTGTTTCCACTCAATCCCCAAATAGATATCTTCGGTATTTTCCCGATAAACAATTACATCTAATTTTTCAGGAGTTTTGTGGGGAGAAGGCGTACCAGCGTAATATCGGCAAGGACGCACACAAGTATAAAGGTCAAAAATTTGGCGTAATGCCACATTTAAAGACCGAATTCCCCCACCAACTGGAGTAGTCAAAGGTCCTTTAATAGCTATGCCATATTCCTTAATAGCCGTTAATGTATCCTGGGGTAAATATTGATATGTGCCGTATAAATCACAGGCTTCATCACCAGCATAAACCCGAAACCAGCTAATTTTTCTTTTGCCATTGTATGCCTTAGCGATCGCCGCATCAAGCACCTTTTCCGTCGCCGGCCAAATATCTATACCCGTACCATCACCGCGAATAAAAGGGATAATGGGATTTTCAGGAACAACCGGTTCACCATTTTTGAAGGTAATTTTCGCGCCGGTGGTGGGAGGAGTAATCTTTTCGTACATAATTAACACATTCCAAATAGAAGAAATTCACCAAGTAGGGGCGGGGTTTCCCCACCCGCAGGAGTTAGGAGTCATAATTACTGTAACCCCTGGATTCTATGACCCCTTAACTGATAAAGTATTGTTGGTTAGGATTTCACACAAGCCAACGGGAGTGATTTTTTCAGACACACACTCAAAGGCTTTCCAAATTTACCCAAGATTCGGTGTAAACTACTTTTCGCTATTCGTCCTTCATTTTGTAGAATAACTGATAGCAGCAGATAGTTTATTCACGCTCACGCTAACACGAGTAACGGCATGACAGACCCAATGATTGTATCAGGCACTACAAATGATCTCGACTCCCTCCGCCAAAAGTTAATCGCTGGGTCCGAAAAAGTCCAACAACAAATCATCCCGCAGTTAGCTGACTTGGGTAATGATGGGTTAGATGTGTTGAAGGAATTTTTGCTGAAACGTCGTGATACCCCAGCAACTTGGATTGATGGCAAAGTCTACCAAGTCATCTACAATACTAATGCACTGACAGATCAAGAATTTCTACAAACTAACTTTCCTGAAGGAATTGTACCTCTAAAATCGGACTGTGGGATCAGTTATAATTCTTTGCAAAAGTTACTGGCAAATCAAGATTTTCAAGCGGCGGATCTCTTGACAATTCAAAAAATGTGTGAAGCGGCTGGTTCTCAAGCAGTAAAAAGAAAATGGTTGTACTTTACAGAAGTAGAAAATTTCCCAATTCAAGACTTACGTACCATTAATCAACTCTGGGTAGTTCACTCAGAAGGTAAATTTGGCTTTTCCGTACAGCGAGAAATTTGGTTAGGTTTAAGTAAAAATTGGGTGAATCTCTGGCCAAAAATTGGCTGGAAGGATGGTAATAATTGGACTAGATACCCCCACAGCTTTACCTGGGATTTAAGCGCCCCTAGAGGTCATCTACCTCTCTCTAATCAACTGCGTGGAGTGCGAGTGATGTCTTCTTTATTGTGTCATCCTGCTTGGAACAAGTAGAAGCAATGCCAGGCCGCAGGCAATTAATCGAAAAATTGGATAAATTAAAGATGCGGCTATTCATACTTTAGGTAAATTGTAGATCCAGATATGGTACAGCAACTTACACCAGAAACCACACCCAAACCAGAAATCATCTACCCAGATAGTGATGGGAATCCCATGGCAGAAAATACAGAACACTATGAATGGATAGTTAAAATTAAAGAAAATCTAGAAATATTATTTGCATCAGAAAATAATGTTTTCGTAGCAGGTGATTTACTTTGGTATCCTGTAGAGGGAAGTGTAAAAACCCGTCAAGCACCTGATGTCATGGTGATTTTTGATAGACCGAAAGGTAGACGAGGTTCTTACAAACAATGGGAAGAAAATAATATTATTCCCCAAGTAGTATTTGAAATCCTATCTCCAGGAAATCGTACTAAAGAAATGGCGAGAAAATTACTTTTTTATCAACGTCATGGTGTAGAAGAATACTATATTTATAATCCAGATACAATTGAATTAGTCGGATTTATTCGTGAACAAGAATGGTTTGAAGAAATTGAAGAAATCAATAATTGGATAAGTCCGCAATTAGGAATACGTTTTGAGTTAACATCAAATACATTAGAAATTTATTATCCTGATGGACGCAAGTTTCTCACATCTCTGGAATTAAATCAACGCGCAGAACAAGAATACCAACGTGCAGAACAAGAACGTCAACGTGCAGAACAAGAACGTCAAAATTATCAAGACTTATTAGCAAAATTGCAAGCGAAAGGAATTGATATTAATACTCTATAAAATTCAAATCCCTGACTTCTCAAAGAAGTCGAGGATTTGAAATTAACCAATTGCAAAACCTGTATATTGTCTCATTAAAGGCTCATGAAAAGCCAAAACAATATCTTCTTTTGGCACACCTAATTTAACTAATTCATCTGCAATATCTATCTCAGTGCCATTGTGTTGTATCCAAATTTTGGCATTTTTGATGTCAAGATGTAAAACACCACCATACATCGGTCGACGATTTTTCCAACCTGTATAAACAACCTGATAATGATCTCTTTCTGTATCAAAAATTAGTTGTGTTTCTACCTCTTCATCCGATGGACTTCCCTGAGCATATTCACTTAATAAATTTTGGATATATCCACGATATTGTTCTATTTTTTCCATAGTGAAATCACCTCATTATTTGGATCATAAATTAGCAAACTTAGTTGAAAATGCTCAATAACTTCTTCTACAAATGGCAAGTTAAAAAAGGTTTCATAAACCCCTTGCGGAACTGCTAAATATAAAAAACGATCAGGTTGTTGTTTTTTCAAAGCAAGACGATAGTTAAGAAATTGACCTAATGCGGTGTGAAATTCAGAAATATTTGAGGAACTGATAAAGCTTTTAATCTCAACCGCGATCTTTTCTTCTCCTTTCTCAGCAGCTATGATTTTTTCTGCACCTAAATCAATTTGCATATCAACCCTACCTGAGCGAATTCTCAAAGGATCATTTGTGATTACCCAATCCTCTTTTTCTAATCCTTTTCTAACAGCATCATGAAAAATATCTTTAGCAGACATTGGTTTAAAATTTAGTCTTCTTTACCTATTATAATAATATTCCCTATGCCAAACCTCGCCCAAATCCCTGGACTATCCCAAATGGGTATCTCAAGTTGTAAATTTTACAATTGTTTACAAAAATGGGGGTTGACATCTGAAAGTAAGTTGTTTATTATAGAAAATGGGACTGCTTAACAAATGTAATCTTGAGCAAGACTCTAACGCATAAGCGTCGGTATTTGTCTCAGCAGTAGGATTCATTGTTGACAAGTCCCGGTTGATGGGTAGCATGAACACTTGCTTTAATGTTTTATTGCATCATTTTTATTTAGGCCGTTACACCCAATTGTAATCAAACCTGCCACAAATAAAGTGTCCGATTTGTTAAACAATTGATGTAATCCGAAAAATAAGGTGTATAAACATTTGTAAGTGTTCATGCCACCCACAACCGGGATTTGTCAACAATGAATCCTAATACTGAGACTGAAACTGATTAAGATAGAGAAACTAAATGAGATAAAACTAATTTTGTAGTTTTTTATTTCATCTAGTTATATTGCTGTAAACGTATGATTTGTTGAAGCTGTTAATTTCTACTAAACAAATTAAAGAATTAACAAAATGAAAGTTTGTATCTATTGGGATTCTGAGAACGTTCATGCAACTTCTGATTTATCAACAAAATTGATAGAATTTGTTACATTAAAAAAAGATCATGTAATCAGCCAAAGGATATACACTAATTCATCAGGAAGAAATTTTGCTAAATGGAGTTTAGAACCTGATTTTCAACAAATTGTGAAAATAGTAGATGTTGCTTCTCCCTTAAAAAATGCTGTAGATAATCAACTCAAATCTGATGTAATTGATGATATTTACAGTAATAATTCACCAGACATATGTATCGTAGTTTCAGGAGATGGTGATTTTGCTAATTTGGTTAAAATAATACGAGATAAAGGTAAATACGTCATAATTTTTGCCAGACAAGGTAATGCTAAAAAAAGTCTAAAAGATATTGCGGATGAATTTTACTTCATAGATAACTTATATAAATTAGTTGAGGAAAAAACTCAATCTCAAATAACTAACATTCAGACTCAGATTAGTTACCATGAAGCTGTAGAATATTTGATTAACGCTATCAAAACATCAATAACCAATGAAAAGCGTACAACACTCGGGTACATTAACAAATTGATGGGTCATATTTACCCACAATATCAGAATATTTCCTCTATTTCTACACCTAATGGCAAAAAAATCAAAACCTTTACACACTTTGTAGATATGGTTGTCAAGGAAGGTAAAGTTAAAAAACAAAATCAGGAGTTATTCTTAATTGAATTAAATCAAATAGCTGCCTAAAATACACTCTGGAAATTGGTTTTAAAAACTTTAAAATCCCAGTTTATGAAAATAACTGGTTAATGATAACCGCAGCTTGCGGTTTTTTTCATTTTTGTATATGGTTAATATTCACTAAAAACTCTCTCTCAAAAATCAAAAGATAAAAATGCACAAACTTCTCACATTCAATAATGAAAAACTCCTGCGTCAAGCATTAACCCACCGTTCCTATGTTAACGAAAACCCAGAAAAAGGGGACCATAACGAGCGCTTAGAATTTTTGGGTGATGCTATTCTCAACTTCCTCAGTGGAGAATACCTTTATCGTCTTCACCCCAAAAAAGGAGAAGATGAATTAACTCGTCGTCGTTCCGCATTAGTAGAAGAAAAACAACTAGCAAAATTTGCCATTGAAGTAGGTTTAGATTTTAGAATGAGGTTAGGACAAGGGGCAATTTTAGATGGAGGATATCACAATCCTAATTTACTCAGTAGCACCTTTGAAGCTGTAATTGGTGCTTATTATTTAGATAATAATTGTAATGTTGAACCACTGCGTCCCATAGTTAAAGAATTATTTGATTCTGCCTCAGAACACATTGTGGAAATTCGTTCAAATGTAGATTCTAAAAATCGGTTTCAAGAATGGGTACAAGCTCAAGGTAACACAACTCCTCCTAAATACGTTACAGAACAAGTTGACGGACCCTCTCACGCACCAGTATTTGTATCTAAGGTATTTGAAGTAGTTAATGGCATATCCGAATTGCACGGAACAGGTAAAGGACGCAATAAAAAAGATGCAGAAAAAGCTGCTGCTGAAGATGCCTTAGCTAAATTGGAAAAACAGGGTTTATTAAAATAAAATTCAGTAATAAAGTAAATAATATTCATTGTCAATACTGATGTTATTACTGTACATAAATGTTAGTGTTCTATCAAACCGATGTTTAATTTTTGAATTATCGTAGGGTGAGCATTGCCCACGACTTACTATTTTTCAGAAACATTATTTATAATCGAGTAAGTCAGCTTAATCCAGTACATTTCATTTGATAGTGCTGGAACGGAGGAACCAAATTGTGGGGCGTATTTTTGTCTTGATTAGTTGAGTAATTTGAGGTTTAAAACTCAAATAAAATCTAAAATTAAGGAAAAAAAGGGGATCTCTCAACCCTAGCCCGTCAGCTAACTTCGTAGGCATTGAGAGGAGACTGAAGAGACAGAATTTTAATTATACTCTGATCTCATCAGTGTCCAAAGTTGGTACTAGTTCATGTTTCCGTACCCAAGCTTAACTCTGTTGAGGTAAAATAAATGATATTGCAACTAAATTTAGCTGCTATTGTTGCAGTCGCTGGAACAGCTATTTGGAGAAAAACCAAACCTGTAATTTTTCAAGATACTTTCTTATATCCAGCATTAGGCTGTTTAGGAATTATTTTATTGTGGTGGTTGGTAGCATTAGCTAATCATGAATTAATACCCACACCACCAGAAGCTTTAATTGCTAATTTGGACTATATTTTACATCCATTCTATGAAAGAGGTCCAGGTGATTTAGGAATTGGTTGGTTGTTATTAGCAAGTTTACGACGGGTAATATTAGGATTTGGTTTAGGTGCATTAGTTGCCATTCCCTTAGGTTTTTTGATCGGAATGTCCAGACCAGCAATGCTGGCTTTTAATCCGATTATTCAGATTTTCAAACCAGTTTCACCCTTAGCTTGGTTGCCGATTTCTTTGTCTTTGTTCAATTTAGCAGATCCTTCGGCTATTTTCGTAATTTTCATTACCTCTCTTTGGCCAACTATTATTAATACAGCTTTAGGAGTTTCTAGTGTTCCCAAAGATTATTTAGATGTAGCACAAGTCTTGGGAATGAACCGCTGGGGACAGATTACCAAAATTATTTTACCTGCTAGTTTGCCCTATATTTTTACAGGTTTAAGAATTAGTTTGGGTATTGCTTGGCTGGTAATTGTGGCAGTGGAAATGCTGACTGGTGGCATAGGAATCGGCTTTTTTGTTTGGGATGAATGGAGTCGTTTAAATCTGAGTTCTGTATTTTTAGCTGTGTTTGTAATTGGCTTAACTGGGTTGATTTTAGATTATGGTGTGGGGAAACTTCAAGAGTTAGTTACTCACCGTCCAGGAATTTGATGATTTAAACGCAGATAGAAGATGATGAACGCGGATAAACGCAGATGAATTTGTACTTTCATAAAATCCCACATGATAAAAAGCCATGACTGAAAATAATTTAACTCGCAGGGATTTTATTACAGGAATAGGTGCGACTACAGCAGGTTTATTTTTATCATCCTGTGCTGTTTCTGGAGATAGGTCTGCAAAAGGATTAACAGAAGAAGCTTTAGCGGTGACACCAGTAGTTAGATCCCAAGATTTAGAAAAATCGGATATTACTGTGGGTTATGTTCCTGTTAATGATTGTGCGCCATTTGCGATCGCTTGGAAAAAAGGATTCTTTCGCAAATATGGCTTAAATGTCAGTCTCAACCGCGAAGCCAGTTGGGCTACCTCCCGCGACGGCTTGATTTTTGGTCGTCTTGATGCTTCTCCCGTCGTTTCTGGTGCAGTCACCAATGCTAGAATCGGTGCAGAAGGTGCGCGTCATGCTCCCCTATGTGCAGCAATGACCATCCACCGACATGGTAACGCCATGACCATGAATAAGGATATGTGGGATTATGGCATCCGTCCTTGGTTTGAATACCAGCAAAAATATGGTGATGGGGCGTTAGAAGCCTTTGGGCGAGACTTTCGCGGCTATTTTGACAAACAACCCCCAGAAAAGAAAGTTTGGGCTGTAGTCCTCAGTTCTGCCATTTATGAATACTTTGCCCGTTACTTATCTGCGGCTGCGGGTGTTGATCCTCTGAAAGAGTTTCGGATCATAATTATTCCCCCACCGCAAATGGTAACAAACATGAGAATTGGGGCAATGCAAGCTTACATGGTTGCTGAACCTTGGAACACTAGAGCAATTACAGGTAATCAAGGTATTGGTTTTACATTCGCTCAAGGTAAGGAAATTTGGCACGGACACCCAGATAGACTCCTGGGAGTAATGGAATCTTTTATTGTTAATTATCCAAAAACTTACCGTTCTTTGGTCAAGGCCATGATTGAAGCTTGTCAATATTGTAGCAAACCGGAAAATCGTCAAGAAGTAGCCGAATTACTCACCCAAAGATCATTTACGGGGGCAAAACCTAAAAAGCCAGGTGTTCCCATTACTAAGTTTACTGGACCGGGAATTATTGGCAATTATAATTATGGTGGTTTTGATGGTAAAGACCGAACTATTAAAGCAGATGATACGACAATTTTTTATGATCTTCCTAATAATATTTCCCACCAAATAGGAGAACATTCGACATTTTTATGGCGTTCTCGCAGTATTTGGTTAATGACTCAAGCAGCCCGTTGGGGACAAATTAAAGAAATCCCTCAAAACGCCGAAGAAGTAGCGGCAAAAGGCTGGAGAACGGATTTATATAGAGAGATAGCCGCAGAAATGGGAATTCAATGTCCCAAGGATGATTACAAAGTCGAACCACCAGAGGTATTTATAGATAAAAAAGGATTTGATCCTAGTGATCCTGTAGGATATCTTCATAGTTTTGATATCCGTGCTAACGCTCCCACTCAGTTTTTTATGTCTTGAAAAATGTCTTTAGTCTACAACTCAATATGATCAAAACTGTGTTGGGTACACAAGTTAAATTACCCCCCTTAATCCCCCCTTGGAAAGGGGGGAAACCGGAAAAATTAGTTCCCTCCCCAACACATTCTCCGGTGTACACGCAAGTTAAATTACCCCCCTTAATCCCCCCTTGGAAAGGGGGGAAACCGGAAAAATTAGTTCCCTCCCCTTAGAAAGGGGAGGGTTAGGGTGGGGTAATTTGAGAGCTATCAAACAACCTACAATTTTCTACAATTTTTCTGAACTGAAATCTATTGAATTATCAAAGGTCATTAATCATGGAATATACAACTTTATCAGATAATACTCCTACCGCAACCATACCCCGGAACGGATTTTTGGAAGTTGAAAATTTAGTTAAATCTTATCCGACACAGGATAAAGGACAATTCACAGTTTTAGATAATGTTAATCTGACCATTAGTGAAGATGAATATATTTCTGTCATTGGTCATTCCGGCTGTGGTAAATCCACATTATTAAAAATAATTGGTGGTTTTGAAAAAGCTACATCTGGCTCAGTTCGTTTAGACGGGAAAGAGATCCGTAAACCAGGAGCAGATAGAATGATGGTATTTCAAAATTATTCATTATTACCTTGGTTAACTGTCCGGGAAAATATCCGTTTAGCGGTAGATGAAGTCTTTAAAAATGCTAATAGAGCCGAAAAAATTAGCATTGTCAATGAACATTTAGTCATGGTAAACTTAACAGCCGCAGCAGATAAATATCCCGATGAAATTTCTGGAGGAATGAAACAAAGAGTTGGTATTGCTAGGGCTTTAGCAATTCGCCCAAAAATGTTATTAATGGATGAACCTTTTGGGGCTTTAGATGCTTTAACTCGTGGTAAATTACAGCGTCAGGTATTAGATATTTGGGAACGTCATCGTCAAGCAGTCATGATGATTACCCATGATATAGACGAAGCAATTTATATGTCAGATCGAATTATCCTCATGACTAATGGACCATCTGCAAAGATAGGAGAAATTCTAAAAGTTCCTTTTGAACATCCTAGAGATAGAACAGCTATGCGGAACTCCACAGAATATTTTGAACTTCGCAATCATGCTCTTAATTTCCTTGACCAAAATTTTACACCAGAGGAGTAAAATAACAGCAGGATTTAGGTTTAATTACCAGATATAACTTTCAATTCTGTAGCCTTCAAAACTTCAGTAGCATCTTTTCTCACGATTAAAGTAGAAGCAGAATTACCATCTTCAGTCATTGGTTGTTCTAAAATGTAGAGATAATCCCCATTTTTCCAACCAGTAACACATTTACCATCTCGACAGGAGACTTTACCACCTGTTAACTTAAGACATTTACCATTAGCATCACATCCTTGATAACTCACATTTCCTGTACCATTAACCCCGTTCCAAGAATCAGTATTACTCAAAGTAATCGTCCATTCACCATTACTTAAAGTTTGCGATTTACCACTTTTAGAATTACCGCTTGGTGATTTTTCTGTTGAATCTTCATTTACAACTTCCATTTTTGTAATAATGGATTCTTTGCGAGTTTTACCACAAGGTTCTGCACTTTGACAATCACTAACTGATTCTAGTTGATAAACGGCACGGACTTTTTTATTTAAGACCTTTTTTTCATCAGCGCAAATCTCAAAAGTCGCACCAACATTATGTTCTACTCCTTTTTTATCAACCAGGGTAACGTAACACATTAAATCACCATTAACTAACTCTTTAACTATTCCTACTTTCGGTTGTTTACTGGCATTTTTCTTAGTAGTAGTATTGTTGTCTGTCGTCTTAGCTGAATTTGCGCGGATAGGTTTTTTCTCCTCTTCTGAATTGTTTGCATTTGCCTGAGTTTGCATTTGTGAAGAAGATTCTTGTTTATCCTCTTTTTCCTCTCCTGCTTCTGAAGGAGTTTCCCTTTGATTTTGTGTTCTAGTATTGGTATTACTCGCATCTTCTTTGACTGTATCCTTGGGTGCGCTACCACAACCGATTAGAGACAGACAACTAAGAATTAAATAAATTGTGGAAATTAATTTTTTCATGGTGGCAATTACAATAGTTGAGAATATGTTTATATTTTAACATAAACCTAATCATAGAGATTTTAAAAAAGATGTAAACATATCTTTTTATCTACCTCTACGCTTTCTGTAGCTGGAGTGGTTTATCTATATTCTATATTTTCACATAGCAGAATTATTTGCCGATATAACCTGAATTAATTGATAATCTTTAAAACTACCAATAACCCGATAATGTGTTGGTAAATTAACAGAACTTGGTTGAAAAATCCAAGCATAACTCAAAATAGGTAACTGAGAAATTGAATCTACAGTTTTCCCATATTGGGGTGTGTAAAAATAAATTAATAGCGATTCTTTATCATTAAATCCTTTTCCTTTCACAAAGTTAATAGGATTTTGATGCAGAATTTTATTAATTGACTCTTGTTCATAAAATATTCTAAAATTTGGATTAAAATCACCTAACAAACCTAAATTACCCGCTGTAGCTATAGATAGCCAACAGCTAATTAATAACCCACCTAGCCAATAATGAGAAGTCAGAAACTTGCAGTGATAATGAAAATTACCTATCCAGATTAATGGCACAATCAAGCTACTAAAACCAGAACATATTACCAGAATTGCATATTTGTGAATATCTATCTCACCCCAAATTAAAATACCTGTTCCAGCTACGACTAAAATTATGCTTAATATTCCCCAAGCATAACTAATATTTCTCGGTAAATAAACCGTCTGATTAGATGGAAATTGATCAGCAAATCCTTTTTGATAGATTTTTCCTAACCAATCTAAACCCACCGCAGCTAGAAAAGCAATAAATGGATAAATACCAAGACTATAATGAGAGAAACGAGTCGAAAATATACTGATTTCAATAAATAAGATAACGGGAAATCCGATTAATATTAATGGATATGTAGAAAGTGAACGCCGAATTACTAAAACTAAACCTAATAAACTAAAAAATAGCCAAGGAAAAGATTTTAAAGATAGATTCCACACATAAAATAAAATGCTATCATAATGTTGTTCATGACTACCTAATTCTATAACAAATCCTAATAAAGCCCCAATACTATTACTACCATAACGCAACCAACTAAAATAAAGCCAAATTAAGGTAGGAATTAAACCAACTAAAAACCCTAAATACAACATTGGGTTAGTTAAATGACGATGACGGCGATGATCTATAATTAAATAAGGTAATAGTGCTATCATTGGCAAAAAAATCATTAAGCTTCTCATTAAAAAGCCTAAACCAAAACTTAACCCGGTAATAAAACCATAAAAATGTCGGTTTTGAATATCTATGTCAGATTTTAATAGCGAGAAAATTCCTATAAATACTAATAATATAGTTGGTAAATCTGGTGTAGATAACCGACAATATTGTACCCACAGAAATTCTACGCTTAAAATCATCATTCCCAGAAATGCTAATTTTTGAGATAAGAGAATTTCCCCAACTTGATAAATAACAAATATACTCAAAATTCCAGCAATCATTGTTGGGATTCGCGCAGTTGTATCACTCACACCAAATAGCTGATAAAAAATAGCAATCAACCAATAAAAACCAGGTGTTTTATGATGAGGATTACCCCAAGGAGATACCCAGTCCCCAGTTTCAAACATTTGTCTGGCTCTCAAAGCATAAAGTGTTTCATCATGAGCCATGAGACTGGTTTCCCCAGAAGTAAATAGCAATAAAGGGAGTAGCCAAATTAACAATTTGCAATATGGTAATTGCCAAAATAGCCGAATTAATTGAAAGATAGCGATAATTAGAGGTGATTTTAAAAACATTTATGAATATTCTAAATCTAGTATTTACTAAAAAAAACAATTTAAGTTAGGATGGTAACTTATCAATTAAAATACTAGTCAAAATTATTCAATCGGGTAAAAAAAATATTTATGCCACTGCAACCAACTCAACGCATTAAGTTAGATGACTCGGATGATCAGTTATTCTATAGTTACCCTCGCTTTGTCACTCATGTAGATGAGGGTTTTATTCAACAATTAACTGATTTATATAGTCAGCGATTGCAAGCAAATATACGTATTATTGATCTGATGAGTAGCTGGGTATCGCATCTACCCACAGATATAGATTTTGCTCATGTAGAAGGACATGGACTCAATGCCGAGGAACTAGCCCGAAATCCTCAGTTAAATCATTACTTTGTCCAAAATATCAACACAAATCCCCAGTTACCTTTCCCAGATCAAGAATTTGATGCTGTTATTAACTGTGTTTCTGTGCAATATATCCAATATCCAGAGGCCGTATTTTCAGAAATACACCGCATTCTTAAACCTGGTGGGGTAGCAATTATTAGTTTTTCTAACCGGATGTTTTTCCAAAAGGCAATTCAAGCCTGGCGAGACGGTTCGGAAGCTTTTAGAGTAGAATTGGTGAAGGGATACTTTACCTCAGTCCCAGGATTCACAACCCCAGAAGTAATTTGCTCAAGGTCAACAACACCAAGTTTCTTACAGTGGTTGGGAGTAGCAGGAGGAGATCCTTTGTATGCGGTGATAGCTCAACGTCTTCTGTAGTATTGTACTACAAGAATAGCCAAATACTTTGTGATTATCCATACCTCCAATAATTATTTAAAAGTAAATTTTCTAGTTTGTCGGTGACAAAATAGTTGATAATTGCCTCACAAGCTCAAGTATCAAGGAGAAGCCAAAAATGGTTGCAAATCGTGGACGGAGAGTTTTAGCTGCTTTACTACTATCAGTTGTATTACTGACTACAGCTTGTTCAACAAAAGCGCCTAGTCGTTTTGATCAAGTACAACAGGCAAGTACAAAGCAAAAAAGCGGACAGGCTGTTGCTAAAAATGCGACTCAGGGTAGTAAGTTAAATAGCTTTTTCCCCAGTAGTGGAGATGGCTATGATCGTGTCTATACTCAAGAGAAAAAAGGCTTTTCTGAAGCAAACTTGAAAAAAGCTGGCAAAGTAGTTGCTCAACTGGCTATTTCTGATACTAGTAGCATACCGGGAGCAGCCGCTAAATTTGCTAACAGTGCCGAGAAAATAGGCGGTTATCCTTCAGTAAAAGTTGGTAACACCCAAACTTCTGTTTTAGTGAACAAGTATCAAGTTAAGGTTATTTCTAAAAGTCCATCATTTACGTCAAGCGATCGCGCAGCATGGATAGAGAAATTTAATCTTGATGGATTAGCAAAGTTGAAATAGTTTAACTGCTTTCCTAACAAGCAATTGACGTGAATACAAAACATAAATAAGGAGATTTTTGTGAGTAAAGCAATTTTCGAGTTAGTTGATGAACTTCCTACCAGTGGCTTAACAATTTCCCTACTAAATGCTTTAGATTTTGTTGCTCCTGGTGAATGGCAAAATACAGTTGGTTTTGTGAATACCATTAAAACCGTTACTGGTGAAACTGACGAAGACCTAATTCAGCAAATTGGTGAAAGAGCAATTTATCTGTTTAACGATAAGTCCCAAGGATATCAAACCGCTCTCTGGCTTTATCAAACTGTTGACGGTACAGATAAGGCTTTAGGTGCAGCAGCTTTAGCTAATAAAGTCGGTGAAGCAATTCCCCTTTTCGGTTTTTTAAACTCTCTTACTCCCAAACCAGACAAGGCTCAAACCATCGATCTGAGTTTGAAAATAGTCGCTGAATTACTTGCTTTTTGTCAAATAAATGGCATTCCTGGAGATAGTATTGGTGATTTTGTTGCTGCTTTAGGTGAGTATGGTGGAGAGTCACTAATTCGCATGGTGGCGTTAATTTGTGTGGATGGTTTAATTCCTCTCGGACCAGATTTCATTGATAAATCATTATCAATGGTGAGTCAACTGAATCCCCAAGAGTTACAACAAAATGCAGCTTTCCGAACCATCCAAGATACAATTCCTGGTAATGGTGTTGGCGGTAAAATAGACTTTATTGGTAATAGTCTAGATGGAGTTAAAGGCTGGATGAATGGTATTGTGAGAGCTAATGCTTTAACAGCCCAAGGTGTCTTAGACCATTTTAAAGGTTTTATTGACGTTGCTGATGATAAGTTGGACTATGTAGCCGCATTCCTCGATGTTTCTACAAATTACTATGAACACACAGGAACGCAAACTTTAGCACGACGTTTAATTGAACGAGCGATCGCTGAAATTTAGCAATTAATTTAGTTTGAAAACTACTTAGGGGCAGGATTAAATCGCCCCTAATTCATATAATTAAAATTGTCGGAATCAGGATATCCACCGATTAGAGAATTTACAGGATTTTATCTGGGAATATTTCAAATATTAGTTTTTTTCTACATCCTGAAAATCCTTAATTGTCAGAATCAGGATATCCACCGATTAGAGGATTAACAGGATTTTCCATGAATATTTATCTGGGAATATTTCAGGTTTTTAAGATGAGTTTTTTTCTACATCCTGAAAATCCTTAAATCCTGGATATCCTGATTCTGACAGTAGGGATTTACGCAATGTAATCCAAGTATCGCTAAAAATACACGATGAAAGTTAGATTCGTTATAGCACCAGCATCAATAGAAAAATAAATGAATAACAAAGCCAAATTACTAACTTTTGCAACTGTCACCCTCACAGTTTTTGCTGTCACCCTCAGAACAGTCATTGCACAGACAAAACTCACTAGTCAAGCCAAAGTAACTATCAATAGTATTGGTCCAGTAAAAATAGGTATGAATCTTCCTGAAGCTGCTGCTGCGGCTAATACTCGTTTATCTATTGGCTATGCTGGAAGTGATAGTTGTTACTCTCTGCAAACAGAAGGAGAACTCAAAGGTGTGGGATTTATGGTCACAAAAGATGATGTTAAAAGTCGTCTTCAATATATTACCAGCGATGTTATTGCCAGGGTAGATGTAGACAATCCCAAAATTACTACTCTTTCTGGGGCAAAAATTGGTGATACAGAAGCGCGAATTAAATCACTTTACCCTGGACAAATTAAAGTTACACCTCATACATATATAAAGGGAAATTATTTAACTTTTATCCCCAAAAATAAAGCCGAACAAAACTATCGCATCGTTTTTGAAACTGATGGTCAGCGTGTAATTAGGTATAGAGCAGGTAAACTACCAGAAGTGGAATATGTAGAGGGATGTAGTTAACTTAATTGTCTGAATCAGGATACCCAGGATTAGAGGATTAACAGGATTTTGTATGAATATTTATCTGGGGATATTTCAGGTTTTTAAAGATTAGTTTTTTTCTACATCCTGAAAATGCTTCATTGTCAGAATCAGGATGTCCAGGATTAGAGGATTTACAGGATTTTGTATGAATATTTATCTGGGAATATTTCAGATTTTAAAGGTTTTTTCTTCATCCTGAAAATGCTTAATTGTCAGAATCAGGATACCCAGGATTAGAGGATTTACAGGATTTTTCAT
>JANMEE010000309.1:0-3737 GCA_031376645.1 Dolichospermum sp. OTE_75_concoct_329_sub
AAACCTGCGGGCTTATGACTTCGTTTCCCAAGAATTACGGGCAGCAGAAGACCCAGAGTTTGAAACTTTCTATACCAAAAATATTTTGCTGAACGAGGGTATCCGCGCTTGGATGGCTCCTCAAGATCAACCCCACGAACAGTTCGTATTCCCAGAGGAGGTACTCCCACGTGGTAACGCTCTCTAATAGTGTAATTAGTGGTGGACGCGACCAAGAATCCAGCGGTTTCGCTTGGTGGTCTGGCAACGCCCGTTTAATCAATTTATCTGGTAAACTACTTGGCGCTCACGTAGCCCATGCTGGTTTAATCGTCTTCTGGGCTGGAGCAATGACTTTATTTGAAGTCTCTCACTTCGTTCCAGAAAAGCCTATGTACGAACAGGGCTTAATTCTGCTTCCTCACCTGGCCACATTGGGTTGGGGTGTTGGTGCAGGTGGTGAAGTTTTTGATACATTCCCCTACTTCGTTGTTGGTGTACTTCACCTGATTTCCTCCGCAGTTCTAGGCTTTGGCGGTATTTATCATGCCGTTCGTGGTCCTGAAACCTTAGAAGAATATTCTGCCTTCTTTGGTTATGACTGGAAAGACAAGAACAAGATGACTAACATCATCGGCTTCCACCTAATCATCCTAGGATGTGGTGCGTTGTTGTTAGTGTTGAAGGCTATGTTCTTCGGTGGAGTTTATGATACATGGGCGCCTGGTGGTGGTGATGTCCGTGTGATTACTAATCCCACACTCAACCCCGCTGTAATTTTTGGTTATCTGATTAAAGCTCCCTTCGGTGGTGAAGGCTGGATTATTAGTGTTGATAACATGGAAGATGTTATCGGCGGTCATATCTGGATTGCTTTAATTTGTATTGCTGGTGGTATCTGGCACATCTTCACCAAGCCTTTTGCCTGGTCACGTCGTGCTTCCATTTGGTCTGGTGAAGCTTACCTATCCTATAGCTTGGGTGCGCTCTCTTTAATGGGATTCATCGCTTGCGTTATGGTGTGGTTTAACAACACTGTTTACCCCAGCGAATTTTACGGTCCTACTGGTCCTGAAGCTTCTCAAGCTCAAGCTTTAACCTTCTTGATTCGTGACCAACGTTTGGGTGCTAACGTCGGTTCTGCACAAGGGCCAACCGGTCTAGGTAAATACCTCATGCGCTCTCCTTCTGGTGAAATCATCTTCGGTGGTGAAACCATGCGCTTCTGGGATTTCCGTGGTCCTTGGTTAGAGCCTCTCCGTGGACCAAACGGTCTGGATTTAGAAAAAATCAAGAATGATATTCAACCTTGGCAAGCACGTCGGGCTGCTGAATACATGACTCACGCGCCTTTGGGTTCTTTGAACTCTGTTGGTGGTGTTGCTACCGAAATCAACTCCTTTAACTATGTGTCTCCTCGCGCTTGGTTGGCGACTTCACACTTCGTTTTAGGATTCTTCTTCCTCATTGGTCACTTGTGGCACGCAGGCCGCGCCCGTGCTGCTGCTGGTGGTTTTGAGAAAGGTATTAACCGTGACACAGAACCAGTCATGTTTATGCCTGACCTTGACTAGGTTTTTCTTAGTTCGATTTCATTACTAACAATATAATGTTTTTTATAGCTCTTGCCGGACAGCAAGAGCTTTTTTTGTGGTTTGTTTTGTAATTTCACAGATTAAACTTTGTAAAAAATGCAAAATAAATTTTGGACAGCTACTTACAATAATTCAAAATTGCTGCTAATATACAATGTAACAAACAAATTTTACGAAGGGTCAAATAATGGATAAGCTCAAGTTAGGTGCATCAGTATTAACCGTTGCCGTTGGTTTGGTAATGGGAACATCAATTAATCAAGTAGTTATGGCTGAGGAAGTTGTGGCAGAGTCAATTACTCAACCAGCCGTTAAAAATGAAGTTATAGTAGAGTCAATAACTCAGCCAGTAGTTACGAATGAAGTTATTGCCATATCAATCACTGCTGAAAAAAGTGAACCTCATCCTCAACCAGGAACTTTCACTTATAGCTCTGGTGATTTACTTGCGAACGTACCACTGGATTTAAATATATTTTGCAAAAGTTATCCTTTAAATTCTCGCTGTAATAATCGTTCTACTCCAGTAAAACCACAGATAGAAGAATCAAAACCACAATCAGAAAAATCTCAACCTACAGAAGAAACTAGCCAAACTCCTGTAAAATCTAGTGGTTGGGCAATTACACCTGAAATTAGTACATTAGGTATTGGTGCAACAGTTACCAAATCTATCACACCTAATATTAATGCTAAGGTGGGGATTAATGGTTTAGGCGTAAGTGGAGACTTTGACGAATCTGGTATCAAGTATAATGCTAACCTCAATCTATTCAATGTTTCTACTTTAGTTGATTACCATCCTTGGAAAAATGCTGGTTTTCGTTTGACTGGAGGCTTGGTATTTCAAGATAACAATATAGAAGGAACTGGGAAAGCTACTGATAATGGAACGATTCAGATAGGTGACAACACATACAGAAAAGATCAACTTCCATCAGTAAAAGCTAAGGTTTCCTTCGCCAATAGTGTCGCACCATATATTGGACTTGGTTGGGGTAATGCAGTTAAACCTGGAAAACATTGGGGATTTTCAGCTAATTTGGGTGTAATGTTTGCGGGTTCTCCAAAAGTAGATTTAACAGCACCAGGAGCAGACCCAACCGTCCTGGCACAAGTTCAGGCTGACATCGAAAAAGAAAGAAAACAACTAGAGGATGATCTCAATGGGTTCAATATTTATCCTGTTCTTTCTCTTGGTATTTCTTACCAATTTTAGATAACAATTTGGGGGTGCGTTAGATGTTGAAAATTTGTTCATTATTACTTAGTTATCAAATTTGACGCACCCTACAATAAATGTTTAGTATCATATTTGCATAAATCTTACTTTTAACCTTTCAACCTACTACTTGCTATAATTAAATTAACTTGTATTTTATTATGAGATATACAAATGATCATCACCAAACATCGCGCTGATAGAGTTATGCTTTATAACATCGGTTGGCAACAGTTTGAGAATCTCTTACGAGATTTAGGAGAAACCCGCGCTGCTAGAGTTGCTTATGATCATGGGACTTTGGAAATTATGACACCTTTACCCGAACACGAATATTATAAAAAAGTTATTAGCACTGCTGTTGAAGATATTGCTGAAGAGTTGAATTTAGAATATGAAAGTCTGGGTTCTACTACATGGAAGCAAGAACCCAAAATGGCAGGGGTTGAACCTGATGATTGTTTTTATTTTCAAAATGAAGCATTAGTTAGAGGTAGGTTAGACCTAGATTTACGGCGAGATCCACCACCTGACTTAGTTTTGGAAATTGATGTTACTAATAAGTCGTTAAATCGGTTTTCCATTTATGCTCGGTTAGGAGTTCCTGAGATTTGGTGTTATGATTCTGGTGAATTGAAGATTTATCTTTTGCAAGATGAGGAATATATAATAGAATCTGCAAAAAGTTTGGTATTTCCTAATTTAGAAATTCGGGATTTACCAAAACTGATTGAGCAAAATCGGGCAAATGGTAGACGGGCAATTAGAAAAGCAGTGCGAGAATGGGTACATCAAGAGAGGTCACTGACTCAACCCTAAAGGGATTGAGCTTGTAAAGAACAAACTTTACAACGCAAGCAGCGACTAGCCCATTGAGACTAATCCTGATACGCACTTCCGAATACTTCCCCAGTTCGGATTATCTGCAAGACTGTTTGTTA
>JANMEE010000315.1:0-7678 GCA_031376645.1 Dolichospermum sp. OTE_75_concoct_329_sub
GTATCACAACAATGTTGTAGCCCAACTCAAATTATTCTAACAAACCGCCGTGTACCAGACCGGTACGCACGGTGGTGTGAGAGGACAGTAGAGATAACTTTGTTCCGTAATAAAGCTATCTTTACTTCCTACTCGATTTTATTAAATCATTGTTGTCCGACTAAAATTCCGTTTGGATTGAATCCCGATCCTGAAAGGATCGAACATTGAATAGCCCCCGGTATCCAGTGCAGATAAATCTGCATTGGATACCGGGGGTTAATTGATTATGAGTTGCCATTCCCAACCCTGATAAAGGTTGAACAATACGGAATAACAGGTGAAATGCGATGCCTAATAGTAATGTTCGACTTCTGGGAGTCAGCAGAATTCACGATTTCGCAGCCCGCTTTTTAATGTATAAAATCAGCAGAAGTTATAGTCGGACAACAATGTTATTAAATCTTTATTTTCATCAGATAATTTCATTTTTGGGTCCTCCTGTTATTGTGTTTACACCAACAATCAAAACACATTCCGGTAACATAAAATTAATTATTTTATCTAATTCATCAGGCAATCATTTTATTGTCTTAATCTCAATTGTCCTTATCGGCTCTTCTTTTGTGCCGACATTTTACCTAAATAAAATTCAAACCAAATGCAACAAATTAACTTATCTAACCGAACACGGAATGATCGTTTTATGAGAACGAGAACTTCAAGTTTGAGAACTTTTTTGGCGCTTACATTTACGTGTGTAGTCGCCTTATTTTCTATTTCGCTTCAGGCGCAATTTACCAGTGGCAATCTTGCCGTTTTCGTGGCCGCAACAAATGCGAGCAACACAACAGGAAGCATTGTTCAGATTAACACGAGCAGCGCTGGCCAGAGCGCTATTACAACCAATGCTATTGATGGTACTACTGCCGCAATCGCACTGAGATTTTCGGGAAGTGCTACTTCTACAGGTTATCTCTCTACCTCAGATGACGGTACTTTGCTTTCCTTTACAGGAGGCCAGACTACGACATCAGGTGCTACAAACATCAATACGATTTTATTGCGCGGAGTGGGTACTTACAATGCGGCAGGAACATTTAACCTGGCAACTACATACACAGGTACATCAGGCAATCAGGCCAGAGGTGCTACAAGTTTGAACAACACGAACTGGTATGTCGGAGACCAGGGTGGTCTTTTTACTAATGGCGCATCAGCAGCAAGTCCGTCAGGAGCCAATCTGCGCGCCACGAAATCATTCGGTGGAACTGTTTATGGTCTTGTTTCTACAACAGTCGCTTTTCCGGTAGGAACCTTCTCCGCCATTACAGGTGGAACTTATACACCACTTACCGGAACAGTTACAGCCACTGCTCCTGCTGATTATTATCTTGTTTCGTCAGGATCGAATGGTTCTGCATTCGATGTTTTATATATGGTTGGTAATACATCAGCTACTGTAGGTACAATATTTAAATATTCGCTGGTTTCAGGAAGTTGGGTTGCCAACGGAACATATACTACTGCATTTGGCGGATTTGGTATGGCGGCAAAAAAGAGTGGCGCAGGTGCAGAACTTTATGTAACAAGCGGAATAGGCTCAACTACTGCTAATAGTGTAATTAGACTTACTGATGTGAATGGTTACAATGCAGCAATTAACATTACAACAGCAAGCAACGTTACATTGTACACTTCTGGAGCTGGCACAATAGCAAAAGGGATCAGTTTTGCACCCGTTGCTGCGAATGCCTCTATAGCTGTTTCTTCACCTGCGCAGATTGGTGCGGGTAACATTTCGCAAGGAGCAGTGAATCAGGTAGTATCACAGTTTCAAGCTGCAGTGACTCTTTCTAATGCTACATTAAACTCTATTTCATGCGCAGTAGCAGGCACTATTGATCCTGGTACGGCAGATCTTTCTAATTTGAAATTGTTTTACAACAGTACATCGAATTCATTTGGCGGAGCGATCCAAATCGGAAGCACACAAACAGGAAATGGAGTAAACACTTATAACTTCAATTCATTGGGCACTACAATTACCAATGGTTCTACAGGGTACTTCTTTATTGTGGCGAGCATAAATGCTGCTGCTACACCAGGTAATACTTTAAATATAAGTGCATCACCAACGCTTACTTTTGCTGCCGGAACAGTTACCGGAAGCATCACAGCCGGTGGTACACAAACTATTCAGGCTGCTGTCCCTACTATTTCAATTGCGAATGGAGTGGTAAACGCCGGTAATATTACCCAGAATTC
This sequence comes from Dolichospermum sp. OTE_75_concoct_329_sub, assembly GCA_031376645.1. Lineage (GTDB taxonomy): Bacteria > Cyanobacteriota > Cyanobacteriia > Cyanobacteriales > Nostocaceae > Dolichospermum. The sequence goes on from JANMEE010000315.1 coordinate 2,248, forward strand.
AATCAATAATGTATTGTACAGAGCTGATGTTACAGTGTCAGTAACAGGAGCAAATTTAAATGCTGCTACTTTCACCACATCAGGTTCTTATGTAGCTTCTGATCTTACCAATCTCAAATTATGGTATTCCGCCAGTCCTACATTTGCAGTAGGTACTTCAACTTTGTTGAATACAAAAACTTCAGGACTTGGAGCCGGCTCTCAGGTATTTGGTGCAGGTGGACAAGGTTTTTCTGCCGGAGTTACCGCATACTTATATGTTACAGCAGATTTGAATTGCACCTCAACCTTATCAAATACTATTAGTATTAATGCTATTTCAAGTCCGTCGAATTTTGTATTCGCCTCGGGTACGCCAACTGGATCAGGTTTTACTGCTGGTGGCACACAAACCATTAGCGCAGGAGTTTCAGTGCCTGTCAACGTAACTGTTCCGATAGCATCTGGAAGTGGAGTGACGGGTATAGTGAATGTAAGTTGGACTGCACCGACAGGATGTTATGATGAAGTAATGATCGTTGCTGCAACTGCTACAAATGCAGGTGTTCCAACGGGCAATGGATCTGCTTATACAGCAAACTCTACTTTCGGTTCAGGAACTGCATTATCAAATGGATTTGTAGTTTACAAAGGTTCAGCTTCACCTCAGTCTATTTCTGGTTTGACAGATGGAACGAATTATTTCTTCAAAATTTATACGCGTTACAATTCGACCTGGTCGACAGGTATTGAAGCATCAGGAGCATCATTCAAAATTGTTGCGTCTACTGATGTGATTGTACCACAATATATGCAGGGAGTGAATGGTACAAATGCCAACCGCGTTCCTTCGGCTTTCCGTGTTACTTTAAGCGGACTGAATGCCAGTGCAACTTACAGGTATTTTAATCAGGTGGTGATTGCAACAGATTTGCCAAGTTCCAACGGAGCAGGAAATCCAATTTTCACAACTTCAGGTGGATTTAGCGGAACAAGCAGTCCGTCATTATCAACAGCGGGTTCATACGGAACTTTTACAACCGATGCTTCAGGGAATTACACAGGATGGTTTGCAGTTGAACCTACTGGTAATGCAACACGTTTTGTTCCCGGTAACAACGTATTTATGCGAATCAACATGAATGACGGTAACAATGGAACCGTAGTAGTAGGAAGAGCAACAACAACGAATTCAGCCATAGTAAGAAATCTTGGAGTAACTGCAACAGATGCAACTGGAATCAGAAGCACTACAGGAGCTTCTCCAAGAGACTTTATTTGTCTTTATGATAATACCGCCGGAACAGGCCGTCCTATTTCTGCTACATATGTAGAAAGCGATGGTTATGGTAACGTGGCAAGTCATGCTACATTCTACAATCCGGGAGTGGAAGCCGTTGCCGGTGCATGGGGTACGATTGTTCCGAATAACCTTGCTACAGGTGTCAGAAGAATTGAATCAAGATCATTTGCTACTGGTAGCGTTCTTTGCTCTTATACTGGTAACGGAGCGGGATTATTTGGTGCAGTGAATACAGTGTCACCAACAGGAGGAACAACACCATTGACTATCTTGACATCTCAGAATCCAATGGATTGTACCAATCTTACATTGGACCATACCAACATTGCTCAAACTACAAGTATCCTGATGGGTATTTCAACGAACGACAATACATTGTCTAATTTCAGAATAAGCAATCCATCCAATACAACTACTCTTAATGGTATTTCATTCAACATTGGAGGAACAATCATTGCAGGTGATGTAGCTCAATTCAGTTTATATACTTCAACTACCAATACATTCCCCGGAGGAGCAGCACTTGCAACAGTACCTGCTGCTTCAATTGCCGGTGGCGGATTGATCAATTTCTCATCATTGAGTCAGACCATAGCATTGGGAGATCGTTATTTCTGGATTACAGCAGACTTCTCAGGAGCTGGTACAGGAAGAAATTTAGTGGTGCCGGCTTTGAATGATGGAGACTTCTCATTTTCTGCCAACGCAGTTATTTTCTCCAACACAATTTTAGTTGGAGGTACAATGACTTTGGGAACACCCATTCCATTGATTGTTATTTCAAGTGCTCCGACTGCTACCGGAAATATTTTTACCGGATCAACCAATTCAGTGTTGTACAGAACAGATATCAGCGTATCGGTTACTTCAACACAATTGAATAATGTTACATTGAATACTACCGGCTCTTATCTGGCTACGGATATTTCGAATTTGCAATTGTACTACCAGCCTTCAGTGGTATTTAATGCGGGAACAGCTACATTATTGGGCACAATTTCTACCGGACTTGGTTCAGGACCTAAAACTTTCACCGGGTTGACACAAAGTTTACCTGTTGGCACAGGTTACCTGTTTTTGACCGCAGACGTACCTTGCTCATCGGCTCTTGGAAATGGAATATCGGTGGGCGCAGCTATTGCCGCCAATTTTGACTTTTCTGCAGGAACTCCAGTAGGAACAGGCTCAACAGGAGGAACACAAACAATCACTGCATCATCACCATCTAACGTTGCAACACCTGCTGCAATTCTTACTGGTGCCAATGGAGCAGTTTCTGTTTCATGGTCAGCCGCGCCAGGTTGTACAGATGAAGTAATGATTGTTGCGGCGATTGCTACCAACACAGGAACACCAACAGGAAATGGTTCAGCTTATACAGCAAACAGTGTTTATGGATCGGGCACAGGCCTGGGCAATGGATTTGTGGTTTATAAAGGAACTACATCACCACAGGTATTTACAGGAATGACAAATGGCACACCTTACTTCTTTAAGATTTACACAAGAGTTGGCAGCAACTGGAGTGCTGGTGTAGAGGTTACCGCAACGCCTACTTTAGTGGCATCACTAACTGAAGTAGTTGTTCCGCAATTTATTCAGGGATTGAATGGAACCAACACCAACAGGCTTCCTTATGCATATCGAGTTACCATTAATAACTTGTTGCCTAACGCAACCTACCGTTACTTCAATGGAGTAGTTCTTCCCGCTGAAGCGGCCACATCAAATGGTGCTGGTAATGTTATCTTCACTGATACTCCAACATGGACTAAAGTAAGTTCACCAGGTTTGTCAACTGCGGGTACTTATGGACAATTTCTTACAGATGGATCTGGTTCTTACACAGGTTGGTTTGTTACAGAACCAACAGGTAATGCAACACGTTTTGTACCAGGCAATCAGGTAATTATGCGTATTATGCTCAATAACGGTGCCGGTGGAACTACAGTAGCCAGTCGTGTTTCAACAACAAGCACAGCTACAGTAGTGAACTTGGTTAATGCCGCAGGAGCAAACAACGCTACCGGAATAAGAAGTTTGTCAACGAATGCGAATGCAAAAGATTTCGTTTGTATCTATGATAACGTTGCTGGAACAGGTCGGCCGATTTCGGTTACTTATGTGGAAAATGATGGAACCGTAAATAGTGTGGCTGCAAGCTACGCCAGCTTCTACGGATCAGCCGTTGATGGAATTACCGGATCATGGGGTACCCTTATTCCGAATACACTTCCAAATGGAGTTCAGCGTATTGAAACACGTTCATTCTCTACTGGTGCAGTAATAGGTTGTACAGCAACTGATGCTGATGGAATATGGCCAACTGGTGCTCTTGGTAACACAGTTAACCCAATTACGGGTACTGTGGCAAAAGAAATCAGTACACTTGATGCTCCATTGGATCCTGCTGCATTGACTTTCTATCTTGACGCAGATTTGGATGGATATTATTTCGGTACACCCGTAACAGCTTGTACATCGCCAGGCGCTGGTTATACTACTACTGTGTCTTTGCCAGGTGACTGTTTGGACAACAATGCACTTGCTAATCCAGCAGCTACTGAAGTTTGCTTCAATTCAATTGATGACAACTGTAACGGATTTACAGACGAAGGTTGTACTCCTCCGATTATTCCAAATGACAACAGAGCACAGGCCACTTTCTTTGTAGGTTCTGGAAATGCATATCCATTATGCTCTACATTGAATGGAACTTGTTTAGGTGCAGTTACTTCACCGGAGGGAACTGCTGCTAACGTTATAACCGGAGAAGATGTGTGGTACAGGTTTATGGCGGCTTCATCTGGAGTAAGAGTTGTAGTGAATACAACTGCATTTAATTCCGTGATTGAACTTCAGAATAGTACAGGAACACAACTTAATGTAGAAAATCTTACAGGAGTAGGTGGCACTGAGATATTGAATTACTCTGGTTTGGTTGAAGGCAATACTTATTATGTAGCTGTAAGAAATTACAATTCCGCATTGGGTAATGGAACATTCACTGTATGTATCCAATCATTGTTGGATAGCCGTTGTGGTGATGGTACTGGTACTTATGCTTTATGCTCAAGTTTCAAACCACTCTTTGCAGGAGCAAATTCATACACGTTTAATTTCACCCCGACTTTGGGAGGTGCAACAACTTCAACTACTGCCGCTGGTTCTATTCTTTTGAGTCTTCCTGCACTTGCACTTCAATATGGTGCTTCGTACAATGTAACTGTTGATGCAACATTTAATTTGCTGAATGGCCTGGGAGCTACTGAATCTATAACTGTTACAGGTACTGATGTATGTGTTGTAACTATAGGATCACAAACGCTGACAGAAGTGAAAACATCTCAGAGATGTCCAGCTACATTGTTCAGGGCTGCATTACTTTCTGCCAAGCCATTTGTATGTGGCGCTGTAGATTATGAGTTTGAATTTACGCCAACAGACAATCTCGGCAATCCAACAGGTCTAGCATTTACAAGATTAAGAGGAGCTGCAACACCTTATTTGCAATTGAATTTTACAACACCAACTGCACTTGTTCCCGGATCATATTACAGCGTGAGAATTCGTCCTGTATTTGCTTATGGCCCTGGTGTGTATGGCACGGCAAGGTGTATTCAGATTTCTTCAGCTTCTAACATGGAAGTAGTTATGGAATCAGGATTGCAGGAGAGATCAGGCGAAGAAGAAGCATCAGATATTGCTTTGTATCCGAATCCAACTGATGGTAAAATGGTTTACTTAAACATCGCTGGTCTTGATGCAGATTATGCTCAAATCAGAATTGTGGATGGATTAGGTAAATTGGTTCACAATGAGAATGTACAGTTTGAAGGATCATTGAGTAAAGTGATCACATTCAATAACGCACTTCACAGCGGTGTTTACACAGTGCAAGTTGTGATGGCCGGAAAATCATTTGAGAAGAGAATGGTCGTAGTTAACTAATAGAAGAAAAACTAAAAAAGGTAAAAAGCCCTGCAAAATTCTGCAGGGCTTTTTTTAGTGTGTCAGGCATGTCAATTATCTTTAGGGTGCAAGTCCCGAATGAGAGTTGCAGTACTTATCATTAGCTGATGGCAAGGGTGTCCATTGTGAATTGGAATCTGAAGGAAGCCTAAAGCAAACACTTGAACCTACGAACAG
>JANMEE010000341.1:0-15828 GCA_031376645.1 Dolichospermum sp. OTE_75_concoct_329_sub
ACTGTTCCAGTGACCTTAGAACTGTTTAATCACAAGCGACAGAGCAGGGAACTAGCTATGCCTGACGGCACGCTGGCGCGAACGCATTCCGGGGTGTCGTGACTCAAATAACGGCTACCTATTTCTAGGTGGTCTGGTCAGTACAGCGTGTTTGATTTCTCTTGCAAGCTCAGTCCCTTTAGGGCTGGGTTACTGACGCCTTCGAGACTTTCACGGACAAAGTTTTCTGGACGATTAATCAGCTTTTTCATGGTCTAAGTCTACCGAAAAAGTTGCCAAAACAACTATACCGCAGGGCAGAATTCAAACAACAAGCCTTATATATTATTGTTGATTAATGTTCGGTTTCCTTGCGTCAACCGTCAACCCATCCTACAGACTTTTTCAGAAAAATATGGTACCATTGAGAATGGGTATATAAATCATTGCAAGTAATAAAAGTGAAGCTTCGCAACAATCCAAATTCTTCTCGTACTGCTGTAAATCTTTCTAGCAAGTATATAGTTGTTTATCACAAAAAGGGAGAAACACTAGGTATGAGTAAAATATTTCACCCAATTATGAAAGATAATTCTTTTGTCAAAGCATTTTTAGATTTTATAGCTAGAAATAGAAAGAAAAATCTTGCTACTGCTGATCAAGTAACAATACAAGAAGCGGCTAAAATTCTCAATGTTTCCCATCCTTATGTGATTCAATTATTAGAATCTGGTGAAATTCCTTGTCATAAAGTCGGAAATCGTCGCAAAATATTCTATCAAGATTTGATAGAGTATAAAAATACAATTGATGCTAAACGCAGAGAAACTTTAGCAGAATTGGCAAATCAAGCTCAAGAATTAAATATGGGATATTAAATGCAAGCAATTGGTTTGATAGTTGTTTATGATGCTTGTGTTTTATATCCTGCACCTCTCAGAGATTTTTTGATGTGGTTAGCTTTGACTGATTTATTTCAGGCAAAATGGACTGAAAAAATTCATGAAGAATGGATGAGTAATGTTTTAAAAAATCGCCCGGATCTGACTTATAAACAGTTAGAAAGAACAAAAAATTTAATGAATCAAAATGTTCGAGATTGTTTAGTAACAGGATATGAACAATTAATTGATGAATTAGAACTTCCAGATGTAGATGATCGCCATGTTTTAGCAGCAGCTATTAAAAGTGATGCTGAAATAATTGTTACTTTTAATTTAAAAGATTTTCTCTCTGAAAATATTGGAGAATATGGTATTAAAGCACAGCATCCAGATGAGTTTATTTTGTATTTAATTGATATTAATTCTGATCTGGTTTGTCAAGCAGTCAAGAATCAATTAAATACCTTAAAAAAACCTCCAATCAATTTAGACGAATTGTTAGAAATTTTAATAAAACAGCAAATTCCGAAATCTGTTTCTGTTTTACAAAAATTATTAATAAATTAATGGATGTGATTATTCTGTGCAGCTTTACATAAAATTGATATAACTTATTTACTACTATAATTAATAAATAACAGATATCCTTAATTAGCATTATGACTACAGTTGCTATTGTACCTACATCAAATGCCAATGGAGAAAGGTCTTATCGCGCCATTGCTGGAGATAAACAGTCTATTGGCAAAACTGCCGGTCAAGCTTTAGATGCGTTAACTCAACAATTAGGTGAAGTTGAATTTCGGGCATTATTAATTATTGATAACTTTCATGCCGATCAATTTTTTACTAACGAGCAAAAACAACGTTTATCTGACTTAATGAATATGTGGAGAACAGCACGAGATCAAAGACAAACACTTCCCCCAGAAATACAAATTGAGTTAGATAATCTTGTTAATGCTGAACTCAATGCTGCTACAGCCAGAACTGCATATTTAGCACAACAATTGAGTCAATGAATCCATTTTATCATCTGGTAGCAGATCGCGCTTTTCATCGCTGTGAATATTGTCATGCACCGGAATTAGTATTTAATTTTCCCTTTGAAGTTGAACATATTATTCCTACTTCTCGTGGAGGTGCTAATGTTGAAAGTAATTTAGCCCTTGGTTGTCGTTCTTGTAATCTGCGAAAAGGATCTTGTATTAGTGACATAGATCCCGAATTTAATACAGAAGTTCGTCTTTTTAATCCTAGAGAAGACCAATGGGAAAAGCATTTTCAAGTTAATTCTGAAACTGGTTTAATTATAGGTATAACGCCTATTGGATTTCGTTTTGGGTTAAGGAACGAAACCCAACATCCACAATTATCATCAACAAAGTAATGTCTAATTGTCAATTACTGATTTCCTCTACCTGAACACAATTCATCTATCCAAGACGGGAAAATACCGCTATGGGTAGATGAAACACCGGGAATATTTTGGTTAGAAATTCCAGTATTGATAAACCGCTTGTCTATTTTTTCCCTTCCCAGTCCCACAGGTAGCTTAACTGAAGAATAATGATGAACCGGCGTAGCAACAGCCATCACGGAAACACTTGTAGACATTTTCAATAACACCTGTTTACGTTCTTTGGAGACAGGTGAATCTATCAAATGTATATGAGCAGGAGACGTACTAACAATCTCATTTTTAGCTGTAGAATGTTGGGATTTTAATAATTTTAACTCCTGTTCAGGATTGAAGTGTAAATGCAAGGCCACAATTATTTGATCAGGATCATTATTTAAATCCAAAATAAAAGGCAGGATTTTTTTTAACTCCGGTTCTAAAGTAGATAAAGTTGCTAAAACGTAACCAGAAGAAGGACGGCGTATCCCCTCATAATCTTTCCAAATTCGCATTTTCACTAGCCAAGCACGATTTTGTTCGTAATAACTTAGCCACTTCATTTTTAATGATTGACGTAGATGCTGAATATCCATTCATTCCCTCACTGCATTTGTGCTAAATTACAGAATTTATATATTTTCAGTTAGTTTACCCGTGGGGATGAAACCGATAATAAAGCATTTTCTTAACTCTTTTACCACTTAATAAATGTTGTTCTACCAATCTGGGTATTTCTTGAGGTAAAACCCGACAATACCAAACCATCTCCGGTAACACTAACACCATTGGTCCATTACCACATTGACCCAAGCAGCCACTTGATGTAACTGTCACATTAAGTATAGGTAAAGCTTGTAAAGCCGCTAATACTTCTGCTGCACCTTGTTTCCTACAAGTACGATGTTGACATACTTGGACACAAATAGGAAGGGGTTGTTCCTGATTTGAGACATTTGATATTAATTCATTCATCACCATTTTGACTATAAACGCCAGTTATCTAGTATTAGTGAATAGCCTAAATCTTGAATTCTTTGGTAATGAGATAAATTACCAGTAACTAAAGTAAGATTATGACTGATAGCAATAGCAGCAATCATGCAATCAGGATAACCAATTCTTTTACCTATTATTGCTAAATCAGCATAAATTTTTCCAGCTAATACGGAAGCCGCAAAATCAGAAGATAATATTTCTTGTGAAATTAGAATGTTTATAAATTGCTGAAGACGTTCTTCCTGTTGACGTTTCTGCCAACTTTCGACAATTTCCATAACTTTTCCATCAATAATATAATAAATTCTAAAAAATGTTGAGCATCGCCACTACAGGGTGGCGATAAGTAAAAAACTCCTAATTAATCACCAATCCTTTACTTGCTAACCACTCACTATTAAATATCCGTGATTGATATCGAGAACCACTGTCACATAAGATAGTCACAATAGTATGTCCTGGTCCTAGTTGTTTAGCTAAAGCCACAGCCGCACCGACATTAATTCCCGTCGAACCACCCATTAATAACCCATCTTTTCTTAATAGCTGATAAACCACACGCAAGGCTTCAGAATCATCAATTTGGATAGCATCATCAATAGGTGCGCCTTCCATATTAGCGGTAATTCTACTATTACCAATACCTTCAGTAATAGAATTACCTTCCATTTTGATTTCCCCAGTTTTGATATAGCTATATAGTCCACTACCCAAAGGATCAGCAACTACACATTTAACCGCTGGATTTTGATCCTTGAGGTACATCGCAACACCAGCATAAGTACCACCCGTACCAGTTGCCGCGACCCAACCATCAATTTTACCGCCTGTCTGTTGCCAAATCTCTCTACCTGTGGTTTCATAATGGGCAACACGATTGGCTAAATTATCAAACTGATTAGCCCAAATAGCGTTTTCCATTTCCGCTGCAATTCTACCAGATAGCTTGACGTAATTATTCGGATCTTTGTAAGGAACGGCCGGAATCGGACGAACTTCAGCGCCCAAGGTAGTCAAAGCATCAATTTTTTCTTGAGATTGGGTATTGGGAATAAAAATCAGGCATTTGTAACCTTTGACATTGCAAATATGTGCCAGTCCAATTCCCGTATTTCCCGCAGTTCCTTCTACTACTGTACCTCCAGGTTTAAGCAGTCCTTTTTTTTCTGCGTCTTCGATGATGTAAAGTGCAGCCCGATCTTTAACAGAACCACCAGGGTTAAGAAATTCCGCTTTGGCCAGGATTTCACAACCTGTGTCTTCACTAAAACTATCTAAGCGAATTAGAGGTGTGTTACCAATCGTACCAATAAATCCATTTTTGATATCCATGTTGAATCTACCTGTGTTATTCCCAATCAAATTCTGACATTTAACGAAATCCTATTGTGATCTTTTTCCCTATAATTTCCGAAAAGCCAGGATACAATATTTAATCTCAACTAAATGCAGTAACGATAATATGCTTTGTAAATTTCCTGGCACAAATTATCATACAATATACTCAATAATGTCCTAAACATAAGGTGGATGCTGATGAAATCTCCCCATGAACATAATCAAGACATTCAACGTCAGGTAGAAAAGCGACTTCAAGAAATGGATGATCAAATCAATGGTATTGATGCACCTTTCTATCAAACGCAAAAACACCAACCAGCACAACCTCAAAAACCTTGGCTGAGAAAAGTAATTCTTGGTGGACAGCTTTTTGGTTTGGCTGTTGGAACTATAGTTGCGGTACGAGTAGCTTCAGCTTTAGCAGGAATTGTGATTTTTGGGTCTTTGGCTTTTCTGGTTTATAAACTTTTTCTAGAATCAAAATTCAAGAACATTAAATAAAGTGTCATCACTATGAATTATCAAATTGGAACTGACAAATTTATCAATGATTTGGAACGGGTTTCTCAAGTTCGTTCGGAAATTGCTATTTGTTTAAGCAAAATTGCTGATACGATCAATCAAGCGGAATTGGCTGGAGATAATTCCTCTGGTAAATTAAGTTTAACTAGAGATATTGAAGACATTACAGTCGCTAGTAAAAATCTCAGTAGAGGTGTCTTTCGATTGTTAGTTTTAGGTGATATGAAACGGGGAAAAAGTACCTTTCTTAATGCCTTAATTGGTGAGAATTTATTACCAAGTGATGTAAATCCCTGTACCGCAGTATTAACTATTTTACGCTATGGGGCAGAAAAAAAAGTTACTATTCATTTCAATGATGGTAAAAGTCCTCAACAGCTAGATTTTCAAAGCTTTAAATATAAATATACTATTGATCCAGCAGAAGCGAAAAAGTTAGAACAGGAACAAAAGCCAGCATTTCCTGATGTTGATTATGCAGTTGTTGAATATCCTTTAACGTTACTAGAAAAGGGTATTGAAATTGTTGATAGTCCAGGTTTAAATGATACAGAAGCGCGGAATGAGTTATCTTTAGGATATGTGAATAACTGTCATGCAATTTTATTTGTCATGCGGGCTTCTCAACCTTGTACTTTAGGTGAAAGACGTTACCTAGAGAATTATATTAAAGGCAGAGGTTTATCGGTTTTCTTCTTAGTTAATGCTTGGGATCAGGTTAAAGAATCATTAATTGATCCTGATGATCTTGAAGAATTGACATCAGCAGAAACTAGACTCAGACAAGTATTTAAAGCCAATTTAGGTGAATATTGTTATGTAGATGGGCAAGATATCTATGATGAAAGAGTGTTTGAACTTTCTTCAATTCAAGCCCTCAGACGCAGATTAAAAAATCCCCAAGCTGATTTAAGTAAAACTGGCTTTCCTGAGTTTATGGGGGCGTTAAATACGTTTCTGACGAGGGAAAGAGCGATCGCCGAATTACGTCAAGTCAGAACCCTGGCTAGACAAGCTGTAAACCATACTCTGGAAGCTATCAACAGACGGATTCCCTTACTTGATCAAGATGTAGAAGAATTAAAAAAACGCATTGATTCTGTTGAACCGGAATTTACTAAACTCAATGAAATTCGTGATCAATTCCAAAAGGAAATTATCAATACTAGAGATTCCCAAGCACGAGGAATATCGGAATCTTTCCGCAGCTATGTTTTAAACTTAGGTAATACCTTTGAAAATGATTTCTTGCGCTATCAACCAGACTTAAATTTGTTTGATTTTTTGAGTAGTGGAAAACGAGAAGCTTTTAATATTGCATTACAAAAAGCCTTTGAGCAATATATCACAGATAAATCTGCTGCTTGGACTTTAAATGCTGAAAAAGACATGAATGCAGCATTTAGAGAATTATCTAATTCTGCTGCCCAATATGGTGCTTCTTACAATCAAGTAACTAACCAAATCACCGAAAAATTAACAGGACAAAAAGTGAATGTTAACACCCATTCTACCACAGAAGAGGATAACTCTCCTGGTTGGGCAAAATGGGCAATGGGTTTGTTATCTTTATCCAAAGGTAACTTAGCAGGAGTAGCTTTAGCTGGTGCGGGTTTTGATTGGAAAAACATCCTTTTAAACTACTTCACTGTTATTGGTGTAGGGGGAATGATTACAGCAGTAACAGGAATTTTTCTTGGACCAATTGGTTTTGCTTTATTAGGTTTGGGAGTAGGAATTTTACAAGCAGATCAAGCTAGGAAAGAGTTAGTTAAAACTACGAAAAAAGAGTTAGTTAAATATCTTCCTCAAGTAGCAAATGAACAAGCACCCACTGTTTATGATGCAGTAAAAGAGTGTTTTGACACTTATGAGAAAGAAGTCAGTCAACGCATTAATGATGATATTACTTCTCGAAAATCAGAATTAGATAATCTTCTCCAACAGAAGAAAACACGAGAAATCAACCGAGAAAGTGAATTTAACCGGTTCAAGAACTTACAAGAAATCGTTATCGAACAACTGAAAAAAATCGAAACTGCTTACAGCAACTTATTAGCTTACTATAGCTAATTAAAAAACTAGATCCCCGACTTCTTTAAGAAGTCGGGGATCTAAAGACAACAAATTAATTGAATGATGGAAATATGCAGCAAAAATATCAACTTTATAGTGAACTAACAGATACTTTAAAAACTACTTGTAAAGTATTGAACTTAAATCGCAATTCTCAACTTAATCAAGATGTAAATTCTCTTTGTGATTATTTAGCTAATCCTAATTTTCAGATTGCGGTGTTTGGTCCCTTTAATCATGGTAAGTCAACCTTGCTAAATGCGATGTTAGGAAATCGCACCTTACCCATTGATTTAATTCCCACAACGGGTGCAGCAATTACTGTAAAATATGGTACAACTGTTCGCACTCGGATTATGTTAGTAGATGGTACAGAAATCTATCGCAGTGGTACAGAAGTTTTACAACAATTTGCGGTTTTAGATGGGAATAGACAGATGCGAAAAGATGTTGCTTCTGTTGAGGTTTTTTGTCCCCATTCTTTTTTAGAAAGGGGAATAGAATTTATTGATTTACCAGGAACTAATGATAGAGAAGCACAGGATATTTTAGTCAAAAACAGATTATTAGGTGCAGATTTAGTTATTCAATTATTAGACGCACGGAAATTAATGACTTTAGGAGAAAGAGAAAATCTCCGCGATTGGTTATTAGATAGAAATATTAAAACCGTTATTTTTGTCGCCAATTTTCTGAATTTACTCGAACCAGAAGAACAAAAACAAGTCCATAATCGGTTACTTTTTGTAGCTGAAAGTTTCCGCGCTGATTTACCTCCCGGTTTTAGTAATTTATATCGAGTTGATGCTTTACCTGCTTTACGAGCGAGATTAAAAGGTGATGTTGCACTTGCGAATAGTAGCGGTTTAGCTGCTTTTGAAACTGCTTTGCAAAATCTAGTCGGAATTTTACAACAAAATTCTGGTAATGTGCGTTTACCAAGATTACAAACTGTATCTTCTCAATTGCAAACTTTGTTAGTTGATAAAATTGATAAATGTTCTCAAGAAATTAAAACTTTTGATGATAAAGAAAATTCCAAAATAGCTATTAAGCAAAAAGCTCAAAATCTCATTTATCAAGGTTTTAAAACCAGTATTTATGAATTAGAAAGTTGGTTATCTTTACCTAATTTACTCATTAAATATCAAGGTGATCTAGCAATTGCACTTGCTGAAAATAATTTACAATCTTGGCAGATAGGAACTTTTAAAAAAGACTTGACAGAATTACAAAATGCTGTAATGAAATGGCTGTATCAAGCTTATGATTTTTTTAAATCAGAACGTCCAGAAGATTTAAAAATTCCCTTTTCCAATGCACCACAATTAACCCTACCTGCGAAACCAACTAATATTAATAGTAGTGATGTAATTGATCCTGGTTCCATTGCTGTAGGAGGTGGAGTTGGATGGTTATTAGGTGGTCCGGTGGGTGCTGCTGTTGTGGGGAGTATTTCCTATATTTTAAGTAAAAATATTCAAAAGCAGGATGAAAAATCAGTAAAAGAATCTTATCATCAACAAGTTGCTAAAATTTGTGTTGGTGCGGCTGAAAATTATTTATCTGGTTTTAGTAGTCAAGGTTTATCTATTTTAGCTGAATATGAGCAAAAAGCCGGAAAAATAATTTACTTTGAAGTGAATAAAGAATCAGGAGAAATAACTCAGCTAAGGGAAGATTTACAAAAATTGCAAAATCAATTTAATCAGTTATTAGCAGAGTTGCAAAAAGCGAATATTACCAGTAAATATCAACCTTATCAAAATCAACCTAAATCTGCAAATCCTCAAATACCAAAACAACAGGTTTATACTCCTCCCAAAGAAGATACTCCAACTCCTCCACCAAAACCAAAGATAGAACCTCCGCGTCAAAAGGTTAATACCCCACCACCAAACCCCGCAGAGTTAGAAGCGAAATTTCAGGCTTGGGAACTTGAACAAGAAATAGCAGAAATAAAAGCTAATATGAAATCACCTGGTGCAAATCAAAAGGCACAAAATCCGCCAAAAACGTCAATAGAAAAAGATAAAATTACCAATGCTTATAGAATTTTAGGATTACAATATACTGCTTCTTTTGCTGAGGTAAAACAAGCTTATAAAATATTAGTAAAAAAATGGCATCCTGATTTATTCGTGAATCAACCACAAATGCAAAAACAAGTTCAAGAAAAGATGCGGTTAATTAATGAAGCTTATAATATTTTAGATGATCATAATGGTTAATGAAAGAAAGTAGGATAACATTGATTTAGTCAGTCGTTAGAGTGGGAGCGATCGCGTGGTTACACAGTTGAACATAAACGATACATTGCTGCAAGAAGCACTCGCCCTGAATCACCAAACAACCGTTGATGTCCTGGTCGAAACCGCACTACGCGAATATATCCAACGTCGCAAGCGGCTTAAAGTATTAGATCTATTTGGCAACATTGATTATGACCCAGACTACGACTACAAACAGCAACGTCAGCAAACATGAGCATCATAGTTGATACATCCGTTTGGTCACTAGCTCTGCGTCGGAGAACCCCACCCGATTCTTCCGCTACCGTCATGCAATTACGGGATTTAATTACGAATGACCAAGTTGCTTTTTTGGGCGCAATTCGTCAAGAAATCCTTTCTGGGGTTCGCAGTTCGGAACAGTTTACCCGTCTGCGGGATTATCTTCGAGTCTTTACAGACCTAGAACTTGTCCCTCAAGACTACGAACTTGCCGCAGAGTTTTTCAATACCTGCCGCAGCAATGGCATCCAAGGCTCAAATACTGATTTTCTGATTTGTGCGGTTGCCCATCGTCGAAGCTACAGCATCCTCACAACTGACAACGACTTTCAAAGTTTCCAAGCACACATTCCTGTTATTCCATTTGTCCCACTTATGTAATGTGCTAATTTTTAGTGTAACGAAGCTTAAATCTCGTAATACCAAATATCATCTTGTTTCACCATAATCCGGTGCAAAGAAAGTCTATCAATAAATCCTTCCTGTTCTAATTGTCCCAACACACGAGTAATAGTAACGCGAGTAGAATTAACCAGTGCTGCTAAATCTTCGTGAGTCAAACGCATATCAATTAAACGTCCTGCTTCTACTTCTGAACCAAATTTTTGGGATAACCATGCTAATAATCGTATCAGCATAGTTTCTACTTTTCTGTGACTCCGAATTAACATTAATTCTTCTGCTTGTTGGATGTGGTAAAGCAAAGTATCTGTGAGTGAATGTAAATCATCCACAGGTAAAATAGTCGCTTCTACCTTGGTTAAACACTCAATTCGATAGGGTTTCATGATTGATAGCATTTCTCCAACCTTATCCCCTGGTCCCCATAAACCCAAAGCTACTGTTGTTCCATCTGCCAGATATGTATAAGTCATGACAAAACCCGTTTCAATTTCCCAAAGAGCATTTTTTTTGTTTGGCAATAAAGAGCGCCTGGTAAAATGCTGTTGAATATTTTGAGTAGATGTTGGAAATATATCTCTGTATAATGACATCAGTGCATATTATCCTTTTCCGATGTATTAACCGTAGTATACATACATCTGATCATAAAAAGCTACTGTCTTTAATTTGGCATTGTTTAATTGTGCCGATGTCTGATCCGTTCAGGACTACCTGTAGGAATTGCGGCAATTAATTTTTGGGTATATTCTTCTTTTGGTTCTAAGTAAATACTTTCAGATGTCCCTGATTCCACAATTTTTCCTTGATTCATTACCAAGATGCGATCGCTCAAAAATTTCACTACACTTAAATCATGGGAAATAAAGATATAAGTTAGTTGAAAATCCGCTTGCAATTCTTTTAATAAATTCAAAACCTGCGCTTGCACTGATACATCCAAGGCTGAAACAGACTCATCACAAATAATAAATTTAGGATTTAAAGCTAAAGCGCGGGCAATACAAACCCGCTGACGTTGACCACCAGAAAATTGATGAGGATATTTTTTCTGATCATCTGCACTTAAACCCACCCTTTCCAGCAGTTCCACAACCCTAACTTGTTGCTGTTGTTTTGACTTACCCACACCATGAATCAACAGGGGTTCAATAATCGCTTCCCCAACTTTCATCCGGGGGTTGAGGGAACTAAAAGGATTTTGGAAAATAATTTGCATTTCCCGTCGTAAGTGCTGCAAAGTTTTCCCGGTCAAGTGAGTAATATCTTGTCCATCAAATAATATTTGACCGCTCATTGGTTCGATTAGTCGCAGCAATGTTCTACCCAAAGTAGTTTTACCGCAACCCGATTCCCCCACTAATCCCAAAGTTTCTCCCGGAAAGACATCAAAAGAAACGCCATTTACCGCTTTATGGTAGCGTTTTGTGGCTCCAAATACTCCCCGAACTGGAAAACCGACTTCCAAGTTACTAACTGTCAAGAGAGGTTGTTTTGCACTGTTATTTGCTAATCTTTGATTAATCTCTTCCCTAGTAATTTCCGATGGTTGTGCAGGTTCTTTAGCCTGAATTATGACTTTGCCAAATTCATCTTCTGTGACACTCATATAGTCAGAAACAGTCAGCAGTTTGTGGGGACGACGGTTCAGACTAGGACGACAAGCTACAAGTCCCTTAGTATAAGGATGTTGGGGATTGTTGAAAATTTGTGCAGCAGCACCATATTCTACAATTTTACCCTTATACATCACTGCTACTTGGTCAGTAATTTCCGAAATTAATCCCAAGTCATGGCTAATAAAAATCATTGCCATATTGCGACTTTGTTGTAGTTCATACAACAACGCTAAAATTGTCGCTTGCACAGTTACATCTAAAGCTGTAGTTGGTTCATCAGCAATTAACACAGAGGGATTACAAGAAATTGCCATTGCAATCATAACTCGTTGCAATTGTCCCCCAGATAGCTGATGAGGGTAGCGTTCCAGCATTGCTTCTTTGTGTTCTTTCACCAACTGCGCTAATTTAAAACTCCCTGATTTAGATAAATCATTATTAATATATTGTTCTTGAATTTGCTCATCACTAGGTAACAGTTTAACTTCTTGCAAACCTGCGATCGCAATTCTTTTTGCTGCAATTGCATTGACATTTTGATGTCGCATAATTGCTTCTTGCAACTGAAACCCGATACTATAAACCGGATTTAAAGAACTCATCGGTTCCTGGAAAATCATAGCAATATCACCACCCCGATAAAGCTGCATTTCTTGAGGTGATAATCTTAATAAATCCAACGGTTGTCCATTTGTCCGAGAAAAGAAAATTTCCCCTCCACTTACCTTTCCAGGATATTGCAACAAACCCATAATTGCTAAAGCTGTAACTGACTTTCCACTCCCAGACTCTCCCACTATTCCCAACGTCTCACCCTGATGTAGTTGGAAACTAATATCATCAATAGCTTTGACATTACTACTATCACTGATAAATTCAACTTGGAGATTGCGAACCCCTAAAACTGTTTCTTTCATATCACCAATTATTAATTTATAAATTAATTATCAATTTATAACTTCGGCAAAACATCTGGCAACAATTGTCCTGGAAGTTTAGACAAAGCTAAATTTTGTCCTTGAATTCCTAACTTATTATGAAAAGCACGAATTGTGTTAACAATGTAGCTGATTGTTGTTTGATAATTTTCTGTTTGTCTATCAAATTCACTCAACGCGTGTAAATGATTTTCTAAAGCAAGTTCTAAATGTTGAGAAAGTATTTTTTTGTCATCAGTAAAAGATAAATCTGTTACCAAGTAATGATGAGCTAATCCTAAATTATTGTGTGTTACATATAAATCAAAATTTAAAGATACACTAATAAGTGAGTGAGCTATATTCACAGATTCTTCATAAGCATGAATACATAATTTTATGAGCTTTTGTTGATCTTTCTTTGTTGTTTGGGACTGATTTGCTAGATGCCAATAAGCGATACCCAGATTATTTTGAGTAGAAGCATAGGCTTGAGGAACATCAAAAGATGTGCGATATTTTAGGGCTTCATTATAAACCTGAATTGCTAACTGGAGATTTTCTTTTGTTTGTTCATATTGGGAAAGATTCCAATAAGCCGTACCAATATTATTTTGAATCATCCCATATTTTAGGGGTTCATCCGCTGGTTGGTAGTGAACAATTGCTAATTTATAAGCAGCGATCGCTTTTGTCAGATGTTCCACAGGCCGATTATACTGCCCTAGATGCCAGTATGCTGTACC
The DNA here is from genome assembly GCA_031376645.1 of Dolichospermum sp. OTE_75_concoct_329_sub. Lineage (GTDB taxonomy): Bacteria > Cyanobacteriota > Cyanobacteriia > Cyanobacteriales > Nostocaceae > Dolichospermum. The sequence goes on from JANMEE010000341.1 coordinate 13,398, forward strand.
TAAGTTATTTTGACAAGCAGCATATTTTAATGGTTCTATTTCCTCTTGTCGGTAACGAAGTGCTTCATCGTACGCAACAATTGCCAAATTCCAGTTTTCTACTGCGTCAGTAAAGCGAGCTAAATCACCATAGGCAGTACCAAGATTATTTTGAATACGAGCATAAGTTTCTGGCTGAGTATCACCTGTAATCAGCTTGAGTGCTAACTTATAAAAATCTATCCCTTGTTGAATATAAATTTTCGCTTCTTCAGAATTATCAGGAATGCGGTGCAACATCCAGTAAAGTGTCCCCAAATCATTCAAAATATCTGGAAGTTGTGGAGAACTTTCATCATGGCTTACCGCTTCCTGATAAGCCAGAATTGCTATCATTAAGTTTTCTATGGTTGGTTGTCCTTGCTCAATCTGCAACCGATAGAAATTACCCAGATTCTGATAAGCGATTCCTAGTTCTTCAACTTTGGCATTTTGAATATGTAATTGTTCAATTTCCTGAAGTATTTGTTGAATTTGATCGCTATCATCAGCATTTATTGTTGCCTGAATTAATTTTTGCAACTCCTGGTTAATATGATACAAGGACAATAAGCTTTGATTATTGATTATTTGAGGAGATTGAACAGCAGGTATTTCTGGTATTTCTGTGACTAAGTCTGTAGTTGCAGCTAAAGGCAAATCCGGTTTATTTATTTGTTGGATGTCTGGAGAAATTTTTTCTTCATTAACAAATAAATGATCCAACTTTTCTCGGTCTAAACTCCTAGAATCAGCTAAAACCTCTGAATAACCTCTATTCTTTATAGTTGGTGTTGGTTCTCCCGCAAACACAAATACACCCGTTCGATAATGCCAAAATTTGGGTGCTGATTGCTGAATTGCAGACAACCAAGGACGAGAAACCCAAAATAACAAACTAGATTCTAAAAAGCGGCTAGATTCATCACTAGATAAGTGCTGTTCACCTAAACGGAGATAATTCAAAAATAACCGTTGTACTGCTACTGCTTCTTTAGTCAGCATTTCCACCCCCACAATTTGAAATGCAGGGATTGGTAAAGGACGTCCCGGATTATCTGTTGATTTCCCAATCAGCGGAGGTGGATAATTAGCTAACCATTGATTGATTTGCGCTATAGAATTAGGATCACTTAAATTTAAGCGTAAAGTGACTAATCGCGGATAAGCTGGAGTGCTAAAATCTCCCGAATTGGCTCGATCATATAATACCTTACCCACCGGATAAGCCAGGGTTGAATGTAATCGGGCTGCTATCCGATTTCTTAAATGTAAATCATCACATATAGCAAATAAAATTTGTCTACGTAAACCCAGACTCAGCGCAAGTTTTAGGCGTTGATATACTTGCCGATTCAAACTAATGTTTTCTGTGTGTACAGTTTCATTCACGTTTGTATTTACTTGGGTTTTAGCCTTTTTTTCTGTATACATCCTGACTGAATAAATTAAATATTAATGTCACATCTCATAACTTTGATTTTCACAGAGATATGTTCTTTTTCAGGATGAATCACGTTTTGCGGGCTAGAATGTCAAAAAAACGATAATTACACTTGCACTTTGCTATTCTAACAAAAAAATCAGGCTCTTGATGAAAATAAGAACCTGATCTTCGGAAAAGTTAAAATTTATAGGACATTTTGGCAATTAACTGACATTAGAAACAGTGAAGGCCACAAAAATTACCCCCCCAACTAAAAGTGCCGCTGCAATTCCTAATATAATATAAGTAAGCTTTTGACCGTTTGTAGGAGGTTCAGCTGGATAAACCTTGGGTTCTTTAGCAAAATTATTGAGAAGACCGCGTTCTTCGTTTGTATAGGGCATGAAGTGATTCCTTGTTATCTTTCTTTCCTTAATGGTACATAAATTTTGCATCACTCTCATAAAAATAGAAAAATAGTTACATGAATCAAAATTGCTGATATTTTGGCTCATGCCTTGACAAAATAGACGATCTATGTAAATCACATAACTGTAAATTTCTCCGCGGACCTACTTACTTGGTTAGAAAAGCAATACTTTAGCCAAATCAAAAAATTCATTAATTCGTAGCGACTGTCTTGATTGTCAAGCGATCGCTCAGTTTTATCTTGAGAATAGGATAAACTCAACCATAACAGCACAAAGGTTTATCCTCAGAATACCTATGACACTAACCCTTGATCTATCACCAGAGTCAGAGCAATATCTATTACAAGAAGCCAATCAGCATGGACTTTCTGTAGAAGCAATAGCATTACAACTTTTAACAAATTCTATTCTATTCAGAGAACTCCACAAAAAACATGAACTGCTTGCAGCAGCGCTAGTTCCCTCCGGGACGCTCTCGCGAACGCTATCCCATAGTAAGCGTGAAAATTTCCACAAACCATTTTCAATGTCATTCCCGCAAAAGCGGGAATCCAGA
>JANMEE010000351.1:0-10753 GCA_031376645.1 Dolichospermum sp. OTE_75_concoct_329_sub
TGGGTTGTTTTGTTACCAATCATACATTCCTTCTCCGTTTTCCTCCCTTGTCACCTTGTCTGCCTTGTCCCCCAAGTCTTGTTCTCAAGACAATGTAAAAAACCTACACTTGTCAGGGGGGTTGGGGGTGGGGTTCTTGTATCTCACTTAACCGAGAACCGCTATAATAAAGTATAAAATAAAATCAACAGTATAATACTAATATAAGCTAAATTTGAAGGCAGATATGGTTAGTACAACAACTAAACCAAACAACATCATCTCAGAAACTACCCCAGCAGAACAAAGAGTAGTTTTTCACAACATTACTTGGCAAAATTATCAGCAAATTTTAGCAGCATTAGGGCAAAGTCGTTCTTCTCGACTCATCTATGATCAAGGAACACTAGAAATTACCATGCCTTTAGAAGAACATGAAAGTGCTACCAGATTAATTGAATTATTCATCCGCATTTTGGTAGAAGAAAGTGGATTAAAAATAAAAACAATGGGTTCAACTACCTTAAATCGTGATGATTTACAAAGAAGTGCTGAACCTGATAACTGTTATTACATTCAAAATCAACCTCAAGTAGTTGGGAAAAAAGTTAATTTAAATGAAGATCCACCACCTGACTTAATTGTAGAAGTAGATATCACTCATACCGACATCAATAAACTCCAGTTTTATGCCAGCATGGGTGTACCCGAATTTTGGCGTTATAACGGTAAAATATTGCAAATTTATCAACTTCAAAATCATCAATATCTTGAAGGAGAAAAAAGTCCCACATTTTCTATAATCACCAAACCAAAACTTTATCAATTTTTGCAAGATTGCCAAATAGATGAAGTGCAAGCTAGTAAATCTTTCCGTGCTTGGGTACAACAGGAAATACAGAATTAAGATATCCCCAAACAAACCGTAGGGGTGGGGTTTTCCCACCCTTATAATCTCTTTGTAATTTGCTTAACTAGCTAACAGTGTCTTTTCCAAAGGAGTCCAGCGGAAAGTGCGATCGCCACCTCTCTCAATTACCACTTTAACCCGTGGTTCTAACTTAGGCAAATTCATTAAATACTCAACTTCCTGATCAGAAAGAATGTATCCCTCAATAATCCACAACACCAACCCCTTAGACTTAGGTGGTAGTTGTTCCAAATGAGAACTGATCATTGGTGGTAAGTAATATACATCACCCACAGCCGCACCACTACTGTTGCTTCTTTTACCTAAATGAGGTGGTCTGACACCATGAACTTGAGTCAGATAAGCAGCCACATCACCTAGTCCCCTAGCAGTAATATGTAGGCCAACATAGCCAGCAGCCCGTAATCGGCGGAGATACCGACCTTCATAGCCCCCCTCCAGAGGAGCATAAACACCCAACGCCCCAAATTTCTCCAAATTGCGGATGAAACTGTTGCCAGTGGTAATTAGTGCCATAGATTTTCTTCCTATCCCACTTAGATATCTCTATTATTCACTCTCTAGTAGTAGATTAAGTTAAATCAAGCTAGATATTTTCAACAATCTTGAGAATTCAAAGCCAGAATCTGGGGAAAATTACCCACATCTACCTCAGTGCCCCATAAACATAGCAAAAAAAATACTAGACAAAAATTAATAAATGATTTATACTGTTAGATTGTAACCGGATAGTATAATTTAGATAGCCATCTTTCTTATTTAGAGTTTCTAGTTAGTCCTAGCATCTGAGTGTCTAGTTAATTTCCCCAAAAGAATAAAACTGGCTCATCTAGTAAGAGACTGCTAAACTAAAAAAGCTTTCAGGTCAGATCAAGAGCCAAAGTCATATTTAAGCTCCCACGCCAAATCACTCCCGTAAATCCTAAAAAAATTAGGCAAGACCTCAAACAATAGTTTAAGGTATTAGAAGAAGTAGTTCTTGAACGATAATGTTGGTTTAATGGCATTATGTTAAGTCTCAAGAAGTGGATACTGAGTGGAAATAACCATTTAAGTCCGACTACAACGGTAGAGTGCCAAAGCAATTGCTTGGACAAAAGCATTGCTGCACACAGCGCAAAGCAATAAAGCCTCGCATTGGATTGCAGAAGTAATACCTTCTCTGTAGAGCAGGCAGTTATTACTGCTATTTTGATTGAGTGAAAATAAACAAATTCACTAAAGCAAAAGGGACAAGAATTGTTGCGTCGCCAAGAATTTGCACTGTCTAACGCCAGTCCAAAATTCACGAGATAAAGTTTACACTTAAGCGACGGTGACAAAACCTGTCCCCATTCGACTTCCAGGTCAAGCCCAAAAAAAAATAGAACGAAAGGAGAACCAGTAACTGTGTCTGTAGGTATTCTCGGCACCAAGCTGGGCATGACTCAAATCTTTGATGAAGCAGGAGTCGCTATTCCTGTCACTGTCATCAAAGCCGGTCCATGCACCGTTACACAAGTTAAAACGAAACAGACCGACGGTTATGCTGCCATTCAAGTTGGTTATGGCGAAGTTAAACCCAAGTCACTGAACAGACCATTGTTGGGACATTTGGCTAAATCATCCGCCCCAGCACTCCGTCACTTAAATGAATATCGCACCGATAACTCTGGGGATTATACTTTAGGTCAAGAACTTAAAGCAGATCTTTTTAGCGCTGGTGAAATTGTAGATATAGCTGGGACAAGTATTGGTCGCGGTTTTGCCGGCAACCAAAAGCGTAACAACTTTGCTCGTGGTCCCATGTCACACGGTTCCAAAAACCATAAAGCACCAGGTTCTATCGGTGCTGGTACAACCCCAGGTCGTGTTTATCCCGGTAAAAGGATGGCAGGACGTTTGGGCGGTACTCGTGTCACAATTCGCAAACTGACAGTAATCCGAGTAGATGTAGAACGCAACTTAATTCTGATTAAGGGAGCTATTCCTGGTAAACCAGGAGCCTTAGTGAGCATTATTCCTGCAAATTTAGTTGGTAGAAAATAGTCATTGGTCATTAGTCAGGAGAAAAGACAACGAACAACTGACAACTGACAACTGACAACTGACAAAGGACACAAAGATGGTAGAGAGTGTAATTAAAAATTGGCAAGGAGAGCAAGTCGGCCAGACAAGCTTTGAATTGCGAGTTGCCAAAGAAACGACAGCGGCGCATATCGTACACCGCGCTCTAGTCAGACAAATGACCAATTCTCGCCAAGGAACTGCCAGCACTAAAACTCGTGCAGAAGTTCGTGGTGGTGGTCGTAAACCTTGGCGGCAAAAAGGCACAGGTCGCGCCCGGGCTGGTTCTATCCGTTCACCATTGTGGCGGGGTGGTGGTGTAATCTTTGGACCAAAACCCAGAGATTTTAACATCAGCATGAACCGCAAAGAACGCCGTTTGGCATTGCGGACAGCCTTTATTAGCCGCGCTGAAGACTTAATAGTTGTTGAAGAATTTAGCAACGAATTACAGCGTCCTAAAACTAAGGATCTAGTAGCAGCATTAGGCAGATGGGGTGCTACACCAGAACAAAAGACACTTTTGATTTTGTCTGAAATAGCAGAAAACGTGCTTTTATCAGCTCGTAACATCGAAAACTTAAAACTGATTCCCGCTGACCAGTTAAACGTTTACGATTTACTCCATGCTGACAAAATTATCGTCACATCATCAACTCTAGACAAGATTCAGGAGGTCTATAGTGCCTAAAATAGTTCCTACCCGTGATTTACCGGATTTAGTGCGTCGCCCCATTCTCACCGAAAAAGCGACCATGCTTATGGAACAAAACAAATACACATTTGAAGTAATTCCTAAAGCCACTAAGCCACAAATTAGAGCCGCGATTGAAAACTTGTTTGAAGTTAAGGTCGTCAAAGTCAATACCGCTAATCCCCCACGCAAACAAAAACGTGTAGGTAGATTTATTGGTTACAAACCCCATTATAAGCGAGCTATTGTCACTGTTGCTCCTGGAGATGAAGAGAAAATTAGAAAAGTCCTCTTCCCAGAAGTTTAAAAATTTGAGATTTAAGATTTGAGATTGTAAACATTAATTAGTCCAAAATCTAAAATCCAAAATTAATTAATCCAAAATCCAAAATTGAACTATGGGTACTCGTTCTTATCGCCCTTATACCCCCAGTACTCGCCAAGTTATCATTTCTGACTTTGCCGAAATTACGAAAACTGAACCAGAAAAATCATTAACTGAATCAGTTCATCGTCCTAAAGGTCGGAACAATCAAGGGCGGATAACCAGCCGTCGTCGGGGTGGCGGACACAAACAACTTTACCGCATTATTGACTTCAAACGAGATAAGCGGAATATATCTGCTACAGTTACAGCCATTGAATACGATCCTAACCGGAATGCCCGGATCGCTTTGTTGTTGTATGAAGATGGCGAAAAACGCTACATCTTGCAACCAAATGGCATGACTGTCGGCACAAAAATTATTGCTGGACCTGAGTCTCCTATCGAAGATGGTAATGCCTTACCTCTATCGAATATTCCTTTAGGTACTGGTGTTCACAACGTCGAAATGATCCCAGGTAAAGGTGGTCAAATCGTCCGTGCTGCTGGTGCAGTAGCGCAAGTTGTTGCTAAAGATGGCAACTATGTCACTTTGAAGTTACCTTCCGGTGAAGTCCGGTTGATTCGCCGTGATTGCTACGCCACCATTGGCCAAGTTGGTAACACAGACGCAAGAAACCTGAGTGCTGGTAAAGCTGGACGGAATCGCTGGAAAGGTCGTCGTCCCAAAGTTCGTGGTAGTGCCATGAACCCAGTAGATCACCCACATGGTGGTGGTGAGGGTAGAGCGCCTATCGGTAGAGCCGGTCCTGTGACACCTTGGGGTAAACCAACATTAGGTGCTAAGACTCGGAAGAAGAAGAAAGCCAGCACCAAGTTAATTATCCGTCGTCGCCGCAAATCTTCTAAACGTGGTCGTGGTGGTCGTCAGTCCTAAGAATTTTAGATTTTAAATTTTGGATTTTAGATTGAGTCTATGTTTAAGTGTTCAAAGTTTTTGAAGCCTAATATTAAGACAGCTTAATTATCCAAAATCCAAAACTAAGAAATTCAAAATCCGAAATCCAAAATCCAAAATTGAACTATGGGTCGTTCTTTAAAAAAAGGTCCTTTTGTTGCTGACCATCTGCTCAAGAAAATTGAGAAGTTGAACGCAAAAGATGAAAAACAAGTGGTCAAAACTTGGTCGAGAGCTTCGACAATTTTGCCCTTGATGGTAGGTCATACTATCGCTGTTCATAATGGACGGCAGCACATTCCTGTATTTGTCAATGAACAAATGGTAGGTCATAAGTTAGGAGAATTTGCTCCTACCCGTACCTATAGAGGTCATGGCAAAAGTGACAAAAAATCAGGGAGATAATCATTAGTCAGTAGTCAGTGGTCATTTAGTCCTCTTGCAACTGACAACGGACAACTGACAACAGACAACTGGCAAAAATGGAGCAAGTTATAAAAATGGCAACTGACACTACTGAAGTTAAGGCGATCGCCCGTTATATCCGCATTTCTCCCTATAAAGTGCGTCGTGTACTTGATCAAATTCGGGGACGTTCCTACCGAGAAGCGCTAATTCTGCTCGAATTTATGCCCTATGGTGCTTGTGACCCCATATTAAAGGTTCTCAGAAGTGCCGCAGCTAATGCAGAGCATAATGCTGGCTTAGATAGATCCAGTTTGGTGATCAGTCAGGCTTATGCCGACCAAGGTCCAGTGCTAAAACGGTTTCAACCCAGAGCGCAAGGTCGAGCTTACCAAATTCGCAAACCAACGTGTCATATCACTGTTGCTGTTTCCGCTGGCGCTACTGCTGAGTAAACAGCCAGATAAACACAAAAAAATTGCGTACAGTAAGAAATTTTAGAGGAAGCATTTGTGGGACAGAAAATTCATCCAGTCGGTTTTCGACTGGGTATAACTCAAGAACATCAATCCCGTTGGTTTGCAGAACCTGACCGTTATCCAGAACTTCTCCAAGAAGACTACAAACTCCGTCAATACATTGAACAAAAACTAGGTAGATACGCTCAAAATAACGCCGGTATTTCCGAAGTAAGAATTGAGCGCAAAGCTGATCAAATCGACCTAGAAGTTCGGACAGCTAGACCGGGTGTGGTTGTAGGTCGTGGTGGTCAAGGTATTGAATCGTTGCGGCTAGGATTGCAAGGAGCTTTAGGTGGTAATCGCCAAATTCGCATTAACGTTGTGGAAATCCAACGAGTTGATGCTGATGCTTACCTGATTGCTGAATACATTGCTCAACAATTAGAACGTCGCGTTTCCTTCCGTCGAGTTGTGCGTCAATCAATCCAACGTGCTCAAAGAGCAGGCGTACAAGGAATTAAAGTTCAAGTCGGTGGTCGGCTCAACGGTGCAGAAATTGCCCGCTCAGAGTGGACTCGTGAAGGTAGAGTTCCTCTCCATACTTTACGTGCTGATATTGACTATTCTTCCTGTTCAGCGAAGACAACTTACGGAATTCTCGGCATTAAAGTTTGGGTATTTAAAGGAGAAATTATTCCTGGACAGGAACCAGCTCCCGAGCAACCAGCTAGAGACCGTGACCGTGACCGTGACCGTGGTGACCGTGACCGCGAACCCCGTCGGAAACAACAACGTCGCCGCCAACAGTTTGAAGATCGCTCCAATGAAGCCTAGTTACTCATAGATGACTAACGGCTAATGACCAATGACCAACGACTAATGACTAATCATGTTAAGTCCTAGAAGAACTAAATTCCGCAAACAACAACGCGGACGCATGGAAGGTCTTGCCAGCCGGGGAAGTACCCTCAATTTTGGTGATTTTGGACTCCAGGCACAAGAACCATCTTGGATTACCTCACGGCAAATCGAGGCTTCCCGTCGGGCAATGACTCGTTATATTCGCCGGGGTGGCAAAATCTGGATTCGGATTTTTCCCGACAAACCAATCACCATGCGTCCTGCTGAAACCCGGATGGGTTCTGGTAAAGGTAATCCAGAATTTTGGGTAGCCGTAGTCAAACCAGGCCGGATCATGTTTGAAATTAATGGTGTGACTGAAGAAATTGCCCGCGAAGCTTTCCGTTTGGCTGACGCTAAGTTACCAATTAAAACCAAGTTTATAGCCCGCTCTCAGCCACAGGAGCAGGAGTAGTTTATGCCTCTTTCCAAAATTTCCGCAGCTAGAGAATTAAATGACGAACGGCTAGGTGAAGAAATTGTCGCTGTTAAACGACAACTATTCCAGTTGCGCTTGCAAAAAGCCACTAGACAACTAGAAAAGCCTCACCAGTTCAAACACGCACGCCATCGTCTCTCCCAATTACTGACAGTAGAAGGAGAACGTAACCGAGCAGCAAGTCTTTCAGACCAAGAACAAAAGTAGGAGATTATGGCAGTCAAAGAACGAGTTGGCTTGGTAGTGAGCGATAAAATGCAAAAAACTGTGGTAGTAGCCATAGAAAACCGCGCTCCTCACCCCAAGTACGGCAAAATCGTAGTTCAAACCCGCCGCTATAAAGTTCACGACGAAGAGAACACGTGCAAAACAGGCGACCGGGTACGGATTCGGGAAACTAGACCCCTGAGCAAAACTAAGCGTTGGCAAGTTACAGAAATTCTGAACACCAAAGCTACATCGTAAACAGTTGTACTATCAGGTACAACGACCCTAAAAGAGAGACCAGTTGTGATTCAACCCCAATCTTATCTGAATGTCGCAGATAATAGCGGTGCTAAAAAACTAATGTGCATCCGCGTATTAGGTGCAGGCAACCGCCGTTATGGTGGCGTAGGCGATAAAATTATCGCTGTTGTTAAAGAGTCTTCACCCAACATGGCTGTAAAAAAGTCTGATGTTGTAGAAGCAGTAATTGTCCGTACACGTAAAGCTATTAGTCGTGAAAATGGGATGTGTATCCGTTTCGACGATAACGCCGCAGTGATCATCAACAAAGATGGTAATCCTAGAGGTACACGGGTATTTGGACCTGTAGCTCGAGAACTGCGCGATAAGAACTTTACTAAAATTGTTTCTCTGGCTCCGGAGGTGCTCTAATGGCAAAGCGCCCACAACCCAAAGTTTTTCATAAAATGCACGTCAAAACTGGTGATACTGTGCAGATCATCGCTGGCAAAGATAAAGGTAAAGTTGGTGAAGTGATTAAAGCACTACCACAACTGAGCAAAGTCCTTGTTAAAGGTGTCAACTTTAAAACCAAGCACGTGAAACCCCAGCAAGAAGGTGAATCTGGGCAAATAGTCACCCAAGAGTACCCCATTCATAGCTCCAATGTGATGCTCTATTCCACCAAGCAAGAAGTTGCTAGTCGCGTTTGCTACACTTTCACCGCCGAAGGCAAGAAAGTGAGAATGCTCAAAAAAACAGGTGAGATTTTAGATAAATAAGCTGGTGGATAGGATGAGATTTTTCATCCAAAATCCAAAATCCAAAATCCAAAATCCAAAATCTAAAATTCCCTGACCAAGACCAGGGGATATAAGGACAAACACTATGGCGAAAACACGACTCAAAACTGTATATCAAGAAACGATTACTCCCAAATTGATTACTCAGTTTGAATACACCAACGTGCATCAAGTGCCGAAGGTGATTAAGATAACTATCAATAGAGGTTTGGGAGAAGCTGCTCAAAACGCTAAATCACTAGAGGCATCTATTAGCGAAATTGCCCTGATTACTGGACAAAAACCTGTGGTAACACGGGCAAAAAAAGCGATCGCCGGCTTTAAAATTCGTCAAGGTATGCCAGTAGGGATTATGGTGACACTAAGAGGCGAACGGATGTACGCTTTCTTAGATCGTCTAATTAACCTCACACTGCCTAGAATCAGAGACTTTCGCGGTATCAGCCCCAAAAGCTTTGACGGCCGTGGTAACTACACTCTGGGTGTGCGCGAGCAGCTAATTTTTCCAGAAGTCGAATACGACAAAATCGATCAAGTCCGTGGTTTAGATATTTCTATTATCACCACGGCAAAAAGCGACGAAGAGGGCCGCGCCTTACTCAAGGAAATGGGAATGCCCTTTCGCGATCAATAAGTTCATCTAAAGAGGGAACGATGGCGGCTAACGACACAATTGCAGATATGCTGACGCGCATCCGCAATGCCAATATGGCGAGACATCAAACTACGCAAGTACCAGCTACAAAGATGACTCGTAGTATTGCTAAGGTACTTCGGGAAGAAGGCTTTATTGCGGAAATTGAAGAAGCAGGAGAAGGAATCAAGCGGAACCTAGTTATTTCCCTGAAATACAAAGGTAAAAATCGCCAACCCTTAATTACTGCCCTCAAGCGAGTGAGTAAACCAGGTTTACGAGTTTACTCCAACAGAAAAGAATTACCAAGAGTGCTAGGCGGTATCGGTATTGCCATTATCTCTACATCCAGTGGGATTATGACTGACCGCGAAGCACGCCGCCAAAATTTAGGTGGTGAAGTGCTTTGCCACGTTTGGTAATCGTCATTGGTCATTGGTCATTGGTCATTAGTCATTAGTCATTAGTCAGTGGTCAGTAGCAAAGATAAAGACAACGGACAACGGACAACGGACAAATGACAACGAACAACTGACAACGAACAACTGACAACTGACAATAGACAAAGAACAAAAAATCATGTCTCGTATTGGTAAACGTCCAATTACCATTCCCGCCAAAGTGCAAGTGGCGATTGATGGTCTCAAAGTAGTAGTGAAAGGTCCTCGGGGTGAACTTTCCCGTCAACTACCTAGAAATGTCATCCTCTCCCAAGAAGGAGAAACATTACTAGTTACTCGTCGTGATGAAACCCGTACCTCCAGACAAATGCACGGTTTGAGCCGCACCTTAGTGGCCAACATGGTGGAAGGAGTTTCTCAAGGTTTTCAACGACGCTTGGAAATTCAAGGTGTAGGTTATCGCGCCCAACTTGAAGGCCGTAACCTAGTTTTAAACATGGGTTTTAGCCATAAGGTACAAATTGAACCACCAGAAGGAATTCAATTTGCGGTAGAAGGGACTACTAATGTCATAGTCAGCGGTTATGACAAAGAAATTGTCGGGAACACAGCAGCTAAAATTCGTGCCGTTCGCCCACCTGAACCTTACAAAGGTAAAGGTATTCGTTATGCGGGTGAAGTGGTCAGACGCAAAGCTGGTAAGACTGGTAAGGGTGGTAAGAAGTAGACATGAAACTTACACGCAAAGAATCAAAACAGCGTCGTCATCGGCGCGTTCGTGGCAAAGTCAGCGGTTCTCCAGAACGTCCACGTTTAGCTATATTTCGATCCAACGAGCATATTTATGCTCAAGTAATTGATGATGCTAAACAGGAAACTATTGTAGCCGCATCAACGGTAGAACCAGAATTGAAATCTAACATAAGTTCTGGTGCTAACTGTGACGCATCAGTCCAAGTTGGTAAATTGGTAGCTGTCCGCGCCCTAGAAAAAGGCATCACCAAAGTCGTTTTTGACCGTGGTGGCAACCTCTATCATGGTCGCGTTAAAGCCCTAGCCGAAGCAGCACGCGAGGCTGGTCTAGATTTCTAAAGTGATTGGACATTAGGCATTGGGCAAAAGTAATGACTAATGACTAATGACTAATGACTAATGACTAATGACAACTAAAAGAGAGCATTAATTATGGTAACTGGTCGTCGCAAGCAGGCCCGTGCGAAAAAAGAAGAAACCACCTGGCAAGAGCGAGTTATCCAAATCCGCCGGGTGAGTAAAGTCGTTAAAGGTGGTAAAAAACTCAGCTTCCGTGCCATTGTCGTCGTCGGTAATG
>JANMEE010000021.1:0-3389 GCA_031376645.1 Dolichospermum sp. OTE_75_concoct_329_sub
GATTACATTCTTTTAAGATGGTGAATGCAATCATTAAACAAAAGGGTCATTTCCTTGGTCGTCTCCCAGTCCATGCGAAATTTGTAGTAGTTAAAACCTTTGCTGATGGCTCTTATAAATCGTGGATTGCACCTGATGGCAAGTCCAGAAAGAAGGGTGCAACGCGAATCCCCGTCCGCATCATTGAATATACTATTGAAGAGAATGGGACTCCAAAAACTTATCGGTTGATTACAAATTTAATGGATACTGCTAAATTTCCGGCTTTGATGTTAGCGCAAGAATATCATCAACGTTGGGAGGCAGAGAATACTTTAGATGAGTTAAAAATTCATCTCAATGGTCGAAAAACACATATCCGTTCTCAGAATCCTCGTGAAGTAGTCCAAGAAATTTATGGTTGGTTATTGGCACATTATTGCCTTCGTTGTTTAATGTTTCAAAGTGCTACTTTGAAGAATATTTCTCCATTAAGGTTAAGTTTTGTTGGCAGTCTTCGAGTGATTCGTCGGGCGATTCCTGAGTTTCAGCGTCAGATAGATAATCAACTGGATATCAACACATATTATAGTTGGTTAATTGCCGAAATCTCAGATTTGGAAATTCCTTTACGACAACATAGAAGTAATCCCAGAGTAGTCAAAAAAGCCCGCTCAAAGTTTAAGAGTAAAAAACGAAGTCATCGAAATCATGGTACTCCTCGACAACAACTATCTTTTCAAATTTTTAACCAGGCAAGTTGAATATATCCATTTTGATGCTTTAAATTTTTGATTCTCAATTTACAATTTATAGTTCCACGGTTTAAGGATACTCTCATCAATTGACAATTAAGTTTTTTCCGCGTGCCTTTTGTTAGGTATAAGCAACTTTTTTAGCTTTTATTGTTCTCGTAATGCTTACGCGAACAAAATATTTTTGACTTTACCCCCTATCTCTCCTTAACCGAGCAGTATTGGGTATCGCTGTATCTACAGTAGATATTACTCTCATGATTTCCAAGGTTCACCCTATTTTCTGCTTATACAACTAAATTCACGAATTACTGAGTTGCTACTATATGAGCCAAGACTTCTCCAATCAAAATCTAACAGATCGTTCTTTCAAAGGTGAAAATCTTGAGGGTGCAAACTTTAGTCATGCTGATATTAGAAGCACAAATTTTGCTGGTGCTAATCTCATAGGTGCAAATGACTCCATCTTAAGGGGATAAGGTATAGGTGTACCTCATCTATTTGGAAACCCCTGTAATATTCTACTATGGCTAAAGACCTATTCCACCAGTCCGTCAAGCAAGCCTTAATCAAAAATGGATGGACAATCACCAGCGATCCATTAATCATTCGCATTGAGCGCGTTAAACTAGAAATTGATCTTGCTGCTGAAAAAGTATTTGCTGCTGAAAAAGATGAGCAGAAAATCGCTGTAGAAGTTAAGAGCTTTATCAATCCTTCCGCCATTAGCGACTTTCATAATGCATTAGGTCAATTTCTTAATTATCGCCTTGCTTTAGAAATGACTGAGCCTAAGCGTATCCTCTATTTAGCCGTCCCTATTGATATTTTTAATACTTTTTTTCAGGAGCGTTTTACCCAAGCGGCAATCTTACAATATGCCATAAAGATCATAGCATATGAACCGAATACAGAGGAAATAATCGTATGGAAAAACTAGCTAAATATCGCCAAATTGTGCGCGAATTATTAATCGCCCATGCCACTCCAAATGATCCAAATATTGAATGTCAACTCATTTTTGATACAGAACACGACCACTATCAAATTTTAGATATTGGTTGGCAAGAGTTAAATCGCATTTATGCTTGTTATATCCATTTAGACATTAAAGACAACAAAATCTGGATTCAGCAAAATATGACGGAAGCTGATATCGGTCAAGAGTTAGTGGAAAGAGGAGTTCCAGCTTCAGATATTGTTTTAGGCTTACATCCCCCATATAAACGTCCTTATACCAAATATGGTGTTGCTTAAAGTTAATAAAATAGACAAAAAAAAGGGGATAAGATATTAGATTTAGTAGCGGATATTCTTGACGGTCAACCGTTTACAGGCTTAGGTAAACCTGAACCTCTTAAATATATTGATCCTGATACTTAGCCAACCGCCTCCGGCACTGTGTGAAGCACAATCGCTCGTAAACTTTTAGGCTTTTTCTTAGGAGTGTAACTATTGTTTTTTGGTTTAATTTGGAAACAGAAATGGTTTAACAGATAAAATCATAAGACCTCGTGGTATGCGGGAAACTCAGTCCCTTTAGGGCTGAGAGGGAAGCGACACTATGGCTTAACGCCACGCTTCGCTATCGACAAGCTCAGTGACCGCACGGGCGGTTTTAACCGCCTTGAATCTTTTTTCATTACCGCCTTGGAGTTGGGAAATTCGGGGTACTGTTGTGATGTACTTTCAACGGGACAATTACCGATTCAAATTTCTCAACTCTGTACGCATAATGTGTTGCACGCGATGTGCCTCCCTTTCGGGGTGATGTTAGCTAGATGCCTCCGGCACGCTTACGCGAACGACCTGTTATAAGAGCTTGTTAGGCTTGCAACACTGTTCCAGTGACCTTAGAACTGTTTAATCACAAGCGACAGAGCAGGGAACTAGCTATGCCTGACGGCACGCTGGCGCGAACGCATTCCGGGGTGTCGTGACTCAAATAACGGCTACCCTTAGACTATGCTCAGGGTGGTCTGGTCAGTACAGCTTGTTTGATTTCTCTTGCAAGCTCAGTCCCTTTAGGGCTGGGTTACTGACCCGTTCTAACTCAGTTTTATTATGTATGAGAAGACGATGTTCCCATAATTTATGATTGTTTTCGGCATAATCTGTAGCAAGAGATTCTCCAATAGTCTCAAAATTTTTTTGAATATCCCTATTTAAGACTCTCTGGATTAGATTGTACACCTAAAACAAATACTCTATTTTTTATATCATCTGGAATATAACTTTCTACAAAATTTAATCTATCTTCACATTCATCAAAATCAATAATTAATACGATATTTCTCTGTGGATATTGTCGCATAGCTTTGATATGCTCATTTGTAAATTTATCTACAGCTTTTTTCCAACCATCAGCAATTGGTAAGATTTGAATAGCCCGATTATTCACATTCAAATTTTGAATAAATCCATTAACAATCTGACGATTAGCATCATCTTCAGGTAAAATTAACAGATGTGGTTTATTCTTATTTATACTCATAATTCTATATCACCACAAATCAAAGAATTAATCAAATCGCCAGTAACAGGTATATCACTAAGCAATCTAATTAAAGTTGGTTCTAAGTGACTTTTTCTATCCAGAACAAAGGTGTTTTCATTGGAGAATTTTCTAATTGCTTCAGGATTATGAGAAGTTAC
>JANMEE010000034.1:0-5297 GCA_031376645.1 Dolichospermum sp. OTE_75_concoct_329_sub
ATCGCTTTTTTTAAAGGTTCAATTACAGGATAAGCTGATTCTGCCTTCTCAATAGCTGCTTGAGGAATGGGAGAATTGAGCCTTTGCATAGCCAAATCAATTAAATCTCTCGACTCTACCGAGGAATCATTCCATCTGTCAGAATTAGCTAAAAGTTTTTCTGCAAAACTGTCAATTTGATTTAAGCATGGGACAGGCGACCAACTGGGATAATCTGCCTCTCCCAATTCAATCCGTCCTTCCATAATTATCTCAAATTTAATCAGAGTTTCATCAACAATAATGGCAAATCTTATTCCGTACTGGTCAGCTTTAATTTCTCCGGGTAGGTTGAGATTATTTTGAGTATTAAAAAGGGCATTATATTGATTTTCAGCTATTTTTTGGCGCAGTAATCGGTAGCCAGTACCAGTGGAACAGAGAAAATCTATATCTTTGCTTAATCTATATTCCCCATGATTTAAACTAACCAGAGTCCCACCGCCAAAATACGCGCCACACTCTAATAAAAAATTAGCATTTAATTGATTAAGAACAATTAAAATTTTTTGATGAAATTCCCTTTCAAACATTTTCGCTCCTAACCATGAATGATAATATTCAGCTAATTGTTGCACAAATAAGTCTTCTGTATGGATCAAGTTGCCTAAAACTCCTCGGTAATGCCACCCGCGTTCATATATTCTCAGCATTTCTAAAGGAGTAAGATTTTCTATATCTTCTCTTTGCCAACATAATTTTTCTAGAAACGGTAATTTCTCTGGAGTTTTAATTTGAGGTTTAATTAACATTGGGGGTATACTGGATCTGAGGATTTTGAACTAGGGAATAGGAAGAAAATTGAAGCAGGAGTCAGGTTTCGCATTGATAAATAATTCTGATAATTGTCAACTAAAGACATATTACAATTATACCCCATATATCTATTTATCAAAAACATTAATAAAATCCTAATAATAGAAAAGGATAGTAATTTATTAGGACATTTATCAACAAAAATGTTATTATTTAATAATAGTAAAGTGCTGATATTAAGATTCAATAGCTATCATGGTATACCCAAAATACTGGAAACAATTAGCTAAATCCATCAAGGAAAAATCAAGTTGGCGTTGTCAAAAATGCGATCGCGTTTGCTTACGTCCTGGTGAGAAACCTAACACTACTAAACCCCGTGCATACGATCTACAAGTTCACCATTGGAATCGTGATCCATCAGACAATAGACTCGAAAATCTAGTAGCTTTATGTCCAAAATTATGTAGAATCCACGTCGTAGAAACCTTGATGTGACTGATATTGATGAAAATCTTCTACAACGTAACCCATGATAACTCCCTTTTAACAAAACAGAAAACTTTACGAAATTTAACTTGTATTTTTGATTCAGTACCGTATAAACAGAGCAAGGTTGTTAACATCACTGTATTGAAGAGTCTTGCATAGTCACAGCAAAAACGTGGTTGAGATGACAGTAAAAATTGCCTATCAACTTGACAAATGGCTACAATCGAAGTGGCAAAGAGGTACACGATTCTACACCTTAACCCTTTGCCAAAACATATTTGGAGAATGGATGATCACCAAAACTTGGGGCAGTGCTGTCCATCGAGGATTTGGCAAATCAAAAGATTTAGATTGCCCTAATTATCAAGCCGCTTTAATAACTTATTACAAGCTGCAAGAACGAAGAGAAAAGCGCGGATATAAAAGACTTGACTCTGATTCAAGAAATTGATGAATCCTCATTATCTTCCATTTTCGCTTTAGCTATTCGCCACTTTTGTAATTCATAGCCTGATAAACATTTATCATTGCAGACTCGAACCATAATTTCTCCTTGTTGTATGGGTAAATATTTTTTCGGAACATCTTGACAGAAACCACTCTCAATAGCTTGACGATACCAACATTCAAACTCATCTTCTTCAGGAGTCATCGCTGTTTGAGAAACATTAGGTTCAGCTTCATCACGAATCATTGCCAACAAGCAAGCACCAGGACTCTCAATTTTGTTATGGCTTCTATACTGTTTGAAAGCGGATATTGCCAACTTCACTTTCTCTGGCTCATGTTTGGCTATTTCCTGTTTTAATCTAGCGCCGATTTTAATGCCCATTTCGGTAATTAAATGAGTAATCTCTAAAGATGGATTCTGGAGTTCACCATGATCTGAATTTTGGGCAACCGAGTTGAAAGAAACAACTTTTGGGGATGATTCAGGTATAGTCAACTGCTTAATTTGTGTTCGTAAGCGTTCACATTCCGACTTCAACTCAAAAATTTCAGCAACATGACCTCTCAAATTCTGATTCTGTCGCTTTAATTCTCCATTTTCAGCCTCCAATTCTCGAATTCGTTGCTTGAATACTTCAGAAAGGGTTTTCAGACTATGAGGTCCAGGTTGTTTTTCCGCCAATGAGTTGAGTTGCTGTGTTTTTTGCGACTGTAAATCATGAATGTATTCAGTTAATTCTGTCCATTTGTAGAGGTAAGAAATGGAACAGCCAGCAACTTGAGCAATGTTAGGAAAAGTCAAAGGTTTACCACTTTTTTGAATCTCTTCAATAGCACGAAATACTTGTTCACGTTTGAGTTCTTTTCGCTGTTGTTGGGCTGCCCGCAGGATAGCAGTCTGTTTTTCACGTAATGGTTGCTTCGTCATTAGCAACTTTCCTCAAATCTGATAACCATTTATCCATTGCTTCTAGGGTAGCCTGAGATTCTTCAGAGGCTAGGGCAGCCCCGGCTTGTTTAGCTGACTCCATGCGTTTGTGTTCTCCAGCATATTGCCGTTCATAAAGGGGTAATTTGCTGGTACTGGGGCGGAAACTACTACAGCCGTAACATTTGGGATAGAGGTTGTAGATACAGTTGGTTTTAGGGTCAAGGGTGCAATAACCATAGACCGTCAGACGCGGTGAAATTTCCAGGTCAAGTTCGTGGGCTTGAGGGTTTTTAAGAAGGCTTTCAGGTAAACTTTGCCAAGGGAGAAAGCGGTTTTGGGAATTGAGCAGTAGTTTCTGAAAAGGTAAATCTACTGCCGCTACTTGCTCCTTAGTCGGAGGCGCATAGTGTTGAAATGTGGTTTCACTATTGAGATGGTCAGCATAGAGTTGAGCAGCTTCCATTCCATGTTTAGCCCTCACTTCCTGGAGGCGACTAGAACGGGTAATCTTACCTGTAAAGTAGGGTCTAATACCATTGCTATCCCGAATGTCTTCGCGCTCTATTAACAGACGAATCAGGCGAACCATTGGGTTTTGCTCTGCTGTTACATAAGGGGGTTTGGGCATTGGTTTAAGACTAGGAAAAGATGGGTAAGAACTCTGTTTAATACTTCTAAAATGACAAAACAGATAGGGGTAATCCTTGCCCAAGGTTTTTCTCATCCATTGCTGTTGTTGTTCAATGATTTGTCTAATTTCACGAGCGGCAGGGAGTCTGTGCCATCGTTCTACCTTATGCTGATAAAACTTGATATAC
This sequence comes from Dolichospermum sp. OTE_75_concoct_329_sub, assembly GCA_031376645.1. GTDB lineage: Bacteria > Cyanobacteriota > Cyanobacteriia > Cyanobacteriales > Nostocaceae > Dolichospermum. Next base: position 3,487 of record JANMEE010000034.1, read on the forward strand.
CATTGACCATTTTCTTCAACTAAACAATCAAAAGTCATCTGACAAATATCTGCGGGACGAGCAGCTGTATATTCTTGGATTAAATAATGACGAGCAAGAGGAGCAGGAATTTGGTCGAGATGCTGTTTAATCTGTTGACGGGTGATTTCATCCAACCAATCCACATCCTGAATGGTTTGTTTAGGAATATCTCGCTGACGAACTAAGTTTTGGGATTCTAATCCTAAAAAATCACAAAAATCTTTGAGGATATATAGCTTTTCTCGAATAGTCCGATTACAGTTTGTTTGGTTGAGGTCGAGAAACTTAAAGATTAGTTCTCGGCGAATTTCAGAGAGATTTTGGATATGATTCTGCTTCAAAATTTGACCGAACTGACGCAAAGCTACTAGAGAATTTATCGGTGTGGCAATGGCAGAATACTTACCTGATTTGAGTAAGGAATATAGATATTCCTTGACTTTGACACGAAACCATTCTGGTTTAATTGACTTAAAGTTGAGGATTTTCAAGGGTGACTTTTTGACAAAATGACGAAAATCCCAAACATCATCATCAAAACAGAAGTTCAATAAAGTTTCTTGTTGTTGACATCCAACCCAACTACCATAACTTGTGGCGTGAGGATTAAAGTTGATGTTGCAGAAGTAACAGCGACAATTACTCTGTCTGCTGTTGGTTTGAAAGCTTTCATAAATCCACCCTTTCTGTCCATTTGGTCCTATTTGATGGCAGAGGGGATTAGGACAAATTAAATGGGAACGATAACTATGAATCTGAGGTGGAACTTGACAACAAAGGAGGGTCTTTTGGGAACAATGATTACATCCTAGCCTGAGTTGACAACTATGTCCATTAGCATAATTAAATTTGCTGATTTGACCTTGATTACACTGAGGACAGATAAATTCTCCAGCATACTTTTCTGCCCAATTTACTGATAGAGTTCCTTGAAGAGTTAAATGAGTGGAAATGGGTAAGTGTTTAACTGTACCAGTCAAGTTCGTTATCTGATGACAAAAATCACATGACAATTTTAGTTTGCAAACAGCCCCTTTCGAGTAATAAAAGTTGGTGATTTTTCCTTGATTACATTGAGGACAGATAAATTCTCCAGCATAATCTGTCTGCCAATTGACTGATAAAGTTCCGTTAAGGGTTTGGTGTATTGAGATAGGTGGATGTTGAGGAAGTTCACAAGTTAAGTTGGTTATTTTAGCGCATGATTTACATTTGATTCTCAGTTGGGAAATGGCGTTTTGATAGTTATAAAAGTTGTAGCTTCTCCCTTGATTACATTGAGGACAAATAAATTCGCCAGCATAATCTGTCTGCCAATTGACTTGTAAAGTTCCGTGAAGGGTTTGATGAATTGATATGGGTGGAGACTGTCTAATTTGACAGGAAAGGGGAGTAGATGTGTGGCAGAGTTCACAGCCTAATTGAATTTGACAAAGTGTTTTTTTGTCGTAAAAGAAATGGCTTAACTGTCCGCGATGACAATGGGGACAATTAAATTCGCCAACATAATCGGTTTGCCAATTGACTGATAAATTCCCGTGAAGGGTTTGGTGTATTGAAATTGGTAAATGCTTGCGTTTACCCATGATTTTTATGGTGTTGAATATGTTGTAATTCTGACAAGCCCTGAAAACGATTTTTGATGAAAACTAATAGGTTATTAATCTCTGTTACTCGTCTTTCTTGTCCGTTGTTTTGAGCTTGAATTAGGTCTTGCTGTAAGCGGTTTAAGTCAGCTTCTAATTGGGATTTATCTTCGAGGGTTACGCGATGATGAGAACAACTAAGAC
>JANMEE010000079.1:0-6703 GCA_031376645.1 Dolichospermum sp. OTE_75_concoct_329_sub
TCAGGATTAAGACGGCGCAATAAAGATAGATAGCTATCAGCATCATTTCTGGTACGGAATTTGGCAACGCAGACATGGCGAAGCCTAGCATCTAGACGGTATACAGCCCAGGGCTTGAGTGCAGTTTGATATGTCATGATTGTTGATTAATCGCTAGATGGAACTTCTCTAATGTAGGTAATCAATGCTTGCAATAATCCCTCTGAATCAGTCCATGAAACTTGATCTCTTAGGTTTATAAATTGCGCGGGTATATCTCCACCTCTAAGCATTGCGTAAGCGTAAAGATGTGAAGTTAGCCTCAATACATAATAAGCTTTTTCATCTTTGCTCATACGCTCAAGGTAAGCACCGTATTTGTCTTGTAGTTCTTCCAGCAAAGAACCATCACCAGGAACGTAACTCGTGTAATAACCTAAAGGTTTTGTCATTTATTAATTGGTAATTGGTAATGGGTAATGGGGAAATAATTCCCCATTACTTAGTCATCAAGTCAGGAAAACATTACATTAATAATTCTTCAGGCTCATCATCATCTTCAGTTAGGTTTGTGGCTAAACTTTCTAGTTCCGTGTAAAGAATTGCATTACCCGCGCTGTCCTCTTCGACTTCTAATACGTGATAATGTTCATTGTTAATTTGCACTTGAACAGTTGCGCTATCGCCGAAATTGTCAAGTTTAATAATCAATTCTTGAACTGTTACGGTCATGATTTCACCTTGGTTAGTTGTTGGTAATTAAACGAGAAAATATCACCGCGCTGTCAACTCGTGATCAGCGCCAAGTTCTTCAGGTGATTACAGGTTGTCTCCACGCGAGGTCTAGGCGTGGGTGCTTGCTCACGGTATCCCTGGTGCTGACTTTTCCCGTTAAGTAGTTTTTTGAGCGAGTTGCCAACCTTCACAAAGGTCATGCAATTTTGAGAAACCACGCCAGAGGACTTGGATACCAATCTTGGTATTACGTCGGTGTTCTAAATAACCACCTAAACGAGCAATGGCTTCTATAGCCCAACTAACTGTTAATACTGGAGGTAATTTACGTGATTTAGCTTTTAAAACTTGAAGCTGAATGGGATTAAGAATTTCAATAGCTAGCCCGGATTTCTCACAAAGAAAAGAGAAAAAGGGGTCAAAAACTGCGAAAATGTATATGTAGAAAGCATTTGAGCAGTTATAAAGTATGACCCCAACTAAAACAAATAGTACACCAAAACAGTTCACTTTTAAACAAGAAAAACTCCCCCCAGTAGTAGTTAATTTCCAGGGTGGGCAAGTAACATCAGATGCAGGCCTAAGTTTAATTGCGGAAATAGATCGAAAGTTGCAAATAACATTACGGTTAGCTAAGTGTTTCCAAGACTACAGAAATCCAAATAAGACATTGCATCCTGTAGAAAGTCTATTAGCACAACGAATCTATGGCTTAATCATGGGATATGAAGACTTAAATGACCATGAAGAATTACGCCATGATCCAATGTTTGCTCTGGCATTAGGAAAAAATATTGGTCAAGAGAATGAACCATTTATATTGGCAGGAAAGAGTACGTTAAACAGGATAGAACATTGTCCTGAAAAATCAAACCCATGAATCTTGGAGTCGTAGTCGTCGTGTAGTCACTAAAGTTGAGCATGGGGCGAAAGGAACTAATATTCGTTTTGTTGTCACCTCAATTCCTACTAATAGAATGTCTCCGAGTGAAGTTTATACCCAGAAATATTGTCCTAGAGGTGAAATGGAAAATCGCTTTAAGGAACAAAAATTAGAATTATTTAGTGATAGAACCAGTACCCATACATTTGCAGGTAATCAACTCCGTTTGTGGTTCTCTTCCGTTGCTTATGTTTTGATGAATGCTTTGCGAAATAAATGTTTGGCTAAAACTGAATTACAGAATGCTCAAGTTGGGACTATCCGTACCAAATTGTTGAAGTTAGGAGCTTTGATTACTGTGAGTACCCGGCGAGTTTTAATTGCAATTAATAGTTCTTGTCCCTACCAGCATATTTATGCTACTGCTTACCGTTGTTTGCAGTTGTTACCTAATCCTGGTTAATTCTTTTGGGACGATTATTTCTGAATTTTTAGCTTTTATTTAGGGTTGGGAGAAAAGTTTTTTTCACTCTTTTTTGCCATGTCTAATTTTAATACTCAATTATTTATATCAGTATATCTTGCCTAAATAGCTCTTTATATTTAACGAAATTTCTCACCTATATACTGAAGAGATTTCCTTTTTTCATCTTTGCTACTTATGTATCAAATAAACTTCCTTTTTTTCGCTCTTTATCAATGATTTTTTTCACTTGTGAGAAATCCGGGCTAGAGCTGTAGGTTGAGTACGTTGTAGATAAGTTAATTGCAAAAGTTCCACAGCAATCACACTTAAAAAACCAAGTAAACAAGTCATTCCATTCGCAGCAAGTCGATATCGTTCTACTTGACAACCAGACTTCAAGACCTTGTGATATTCTTCTATATGCCAACGATAAGAATACCAACGGAGAATAGTCGCAGCAAATTCAGCATTTGTAACTGCTTCTGTAGTAAGTAACATCCATTCCACAGGGTTTTCACCTTCTGGACAATCTGCTTCTATGGCATAAACAGCGTAAACTTTGAGTGGATCTAGATTATCAAAACGGTAAGGAGTACGGAGATTAACTTGGCAAAATCGTACCTCTAATTTAGCTAGACGAGCAGAACGTTTACTGGTTTGTGGTAATTGAATTTCCTGCCGGAATGAAACAGGTTGAGCTTCTAATTTTGCCCACAAGCGTTCGCTGTTAGAGTCTAAACTCCGGTTTTGAGCAGCACGCACCAGCACTCCTGTATGCTCAAGTTCACGAACTTTATCAAAGACCTCTGCGATATCACCTTCGCGGTCAAAAACATGAATAACGCGGGTAGATTTGCTAACGTTCTTTTCTATCGTGGTCAGTGCTTCTACCCAGCGATAAGATTCTTTTTCTTCAAAGGGGCGTTTTCGAGCTTCATACCTGGCTTTGGCTTGGCGTTTTTTCTTCTGTTCTGGTGTCTCATCTTTTGGTGGCTTCTGTTTTGGCTCTCGATGCCAAATTTTTTGCCATAACATACCTATTGATTGCCCTGTTTGGGGTGCTATTGCTAAAGCGCTATGCAAGATTAAACCATTTCTACCTTTACCCAGTGGACCATAACCTTCTGTTTTTGCTATGATGTTGTCATAATCTAGGAAAGTAGTGTCTCCAACAGACAGCACTACATCCTGTTCTGCAACTATTTCCGATGTCATTTGGCAGTGCGGCTCTATTATCTTGGCAAATTCTACTTTAGAGTTGGCAAAAACTCATAGGCTCTTTTCAGCACTCTTCCTGCACTGAAGACTTCTGACAGTCCTTTCCCAAATCCTTCACTTAATGCTTTACCAATCGACATTGCACGCTCATTTAATCGGCGGTCTCCTAATTCAAAAGTTGCAAAGTTTTTCTCCCACCAATCCAACATAACTTGTTACCTCTGATACCAAACTTTGATTATTATACTATACATAGTCTACTTTACCATAAATCCTTTGCTGACAAGCCTTTCAAGACTTAACGGGAAAAGTCAGATCCAAGATTATAGATTGGAAAAGTTAGAGGCATCTGTCAAGCCACTGCCAGGGAAATAAATCAATTGGGGATTCACTTTAGCGTGCCAGTACCTAGCTGATTATTTCCGTATTCAGTAATTCAAAATGCAAAATTTTTATTCTCCCCAAGGCAACACCTTGACTAATTTGCCAGTGTTCTTACAATAGATAAAGAATAATTAAAAATTGTTAAGTAGCGATCGCCATCCCCAGCAATTTTTTGAAAAATCCCTGTAAATCTTTGTTTGCGAATTACTAGAAAGGAATTACTGATTATGACACAACAACAACCAACCATTACCCCCAAATTGGAAGAACCCAAGTTTGGATTTAATGAGTACGCTGAACGTTTAAATGGTAGAGCAGCTATGATTGGCTTTATTTTAATGGTGGTAATCGAATATGCTACCAATCAAGGTGTAATTGCATGGCTGGGTTTAAAGTAGATTTAAGTAGATTTGTAATTTTGTATTGGTGATGCTGATAGTGTAGAGATGTTCCATGAAACGTCTCTACATTGGTTTTATATTTATTTTTTTCCCAAAACCCTGTTTTGCAAAATTCTAATTTAAATATATTATTCTATACAAGTTACGCCACTAAGTAAGGTGGGCATTGCCCACCCTACAGGTTAAATGATGATCAATGCTGGCTTAATAAGTACAAGGAATTTTTCCACGACGAATCGCAATATTACTAGTTTCAGAATCATCTGCCCAGTAGAAATCTTTTGTACTACTAACACACTCTGTATTAGGCTTCATGGCAATACCTTCGTTGTTCATCCCTGTGGGTAAACCTGGTGCGGCGTTGTAACGCTTGCGAATTACGAATTTGCCTGTGCTATCAATGGAGAGTAAATTTGATTTGTTGGTGCAATTGTTGTCGCAATATGCCCATAAGGTATTATTGTCTTTATCAAAGGACAAATCCATTATCTGAGTATTACCACTGGCTATGGTAGCGACCTTTGTGTAAGTAGAGTTAGAATTAAGTACGTAGGCGTAAATTTGTCCATTTCCTTCTAACCCAACAAAAAATAATCCTCCACTGACTTTTAGTGGATAATTAGCTGGATTGTAAATCGCACCAGTATCATTTTTGAAGTTATTGGTAGTTAAATAACTATCTGGAACCCAGGCGATCGCTTCTAACCCTGAGTTAGCGGCAACTGATGGTAAACTACTGGTTAAATTCCATTCTTTAGTAGCATTGATGCTGGTGGCAGTGCCAGTGGTATCATATTCTAACACGCTCAACTTGCTAGAACCACTACCATCACGCTCAGTAGCAACGTAGATAAGTGGTGAACTAAGCTCGGCTTTGGTTACGCCTTCTGCATCTGGCGCACCACTACCACTAGGATAACGTAAGGTTTTGCCAGCGCTCCAACCATTAGTAGTATCTTTCTTAACGTCACTACTACCAGTTGCATTTGGTATAAGTTTAAAGAGTTTTGATGGTGAGTTTTGTACCGCCCAGAGGTTGGAATTTTCGTAGAACAAACCGCTCATATTACCACCGAATGTACCAGTAGTAGTGACGTTTACTACAGTTGTAGAGTTAGGCCATGCGGTGTAGGCAACCTGGGCGATCGCTTTTGCAGCAAATAAACTAATGGCACTAGTTAAAAACACTTTTGCCATCAAAGAGGTAGACACTTTCATTTTTTGGTATTTATCGAGGAAAATTAATCATTACAATTGTATTTGACAAATATTATAGAGACATTAAATATGTATTATATAAATATTAAATATGTATTAATATTTACTTTGCTTCCTTTTTTCAGTATTGCCTATTTCTTCACCTAAATTTTGTTGAGGTAAAACGGTACTAAAATTATTTTGTAACTCTGTAAGTTTACAAACAACATCAGGATCAACATCTTTTTGGACTGCTTGTATCCGAGCATTAAGACAAGCCGAAATAACTTGAGTATTTGATCTAATAAACTCACGCTGATTTTCATTATTTTGTCTAATTAACTCCCGTTTTTTTTCATTTTCTTGTCTGATTAACTCCCGCTTGGTTTCATTTTCTTGTCTGATTTTTTCCAAATCACCTTGATTAGTACAAGGATTGCTGTTTAATGTAGTCATTACTTGCCAAGCACCATTATTAATGCCACTATTACTAGTATTAATGCCACTATCACCATGGTTAATGTTATCTTGATTGTTTTTGTATCCCTGGACATATCCTCCAGAAATAGAAAATCCACACTGAGAAACATTATTAATAATAATATTATCTAAACCTGTTTGAGCCGAGGCATTTCCTCCTATGATAGACATTACTAACCATAATTTGCAGCCCCAATACCACCAGTTATTTTTCATCTTAAAGAACCGAGAGCCTTAATGATTCGATTTGCCTAATTTTTTTTTACCACTTTAGATATAATAACCAATGATTTTACCTACACAGGTTAAATTTTTATTAGTATTAGATTAAATGATACTAGGCTATAATTAAAGTATCATAAAGATGATTGCTATTGTTAATTGTCTAAATACTATAGGACTAATATTTGATATTTAAAATATACTTAGGGTGGGCAATGCCTAGTGTGTTAATTTTGACAGACAAGACAGGGATTTCCTTCATGCAGAAAGTGTGATAGAAAAAGAATACCCGAAATCCGATAAAAAGGTTTTAGGAAAACAAAACAAGCAGAATGAAGGCAATAGGGGAATGGAAGGATTTAAAAGTTCTCCAAAGCCGATTAGTCCGGCTATTTCAAAAAGGTCGAGAACAGTGGAGAAAAAGAGCCGCAGAAAAACAGAAAAAAATGAGAGGAATGGAAATCAAGATCAGAGACTTAAGTGCAAGTCGAGACCTTTGGAAATCGAAAGCACTGTCAGCACAGCAGCAAAAAGAGCAGTTGGAACAAGAATTAGAAAATTTGAAAAAAAAACTGAATTTGACAAATTAAAAAAACAAAATAATCATGTAACCGAATTAAGAAATCAAGAGCTAGAAGAGTTAAGACCCAAAGGGCATAGTTATTTAGTTTGCGTCATAGAAACAGCAATTAAATTCTTAATAACAGGTTTAAATAGCCTGAGAGGGATTGAAAGAAA